>DATHQQ010000662.1:0-5006 GCA_035482595.1 Verrucomicrobiia bacterium | reverse complement strand
ACTGGGCGCCACAGTCCCGTGCCTTCCGGGCGCTCTGGATGATGGAGGAAGCCGGCTGCGACTATGAACGGGTGCTGATCGACATCCGCAATGGCGCCCAATCGGCGCCGGAATTCCGGGCCGTCAATCCGATGATGAAGGTGCCGGCCCTTTCGGACGGCGCCGCCATGGTCGCAGAATCCGCCGCCATCTGCGCCTATGTCGCAGAGCGGGTGCCGGAAGCCCGGCTGGCGCCGCCGCTGGGCGATCCGGCGCGCGGGCGGTATCTGCATTGGCTCTTCTTCGCCGGCGGCTGCATCGAGCCTGCCTATACCCAGAAATTCACCAAGCTCGAGCTGGCCAGCATGTCGGCCGGCTGGGGCAGCTTCGATCGGGTGATGGATGTGCTGGGCGAGGCCTTGGGGCAGCGTCCCTGGATCCTGGGCGAGCGCTTCTCCGCGGCCGATGTGATGCTCGGCGCCGATCTGAACTATGGCGTGAACATCTTCAAGATCGTCGAGCCGCGGCCCGAGTTCACCGCCTATATCGCCCGCTGCACCGCGCGGCCCGCCTTCCAGCGGGCGAGCGAGATCGACAAGGTGGGAGTCTAGGGGTCTAGACGAGAGCGCGGGCCGGAGAATTGAAAGCCTCCCGTCTCCGTCATGGCCGGGACTTCGCCCGGCCATGACGTGAGGGAGTGCGTTTTCGGCGTTCGGTATCCCGCCACGACGACCAAGGAACTCACGTCAGGCAGACCGCCTCGACATTGTTGCCGTCGGGATCGATGAGGAAGGCGGCGTAGTAGCTTGGGCTGTAATCGGCGCGCAGGCCCGGTTTGCCGTTGTCGCGGCCGCCGGCCTTGAGGCCTTGCTTGTGGAAGCGATCGACGGCGGCGCGATCAGCCGCCTGGAAAGCCACATGCACGCCCGGCCCCGTCGAACCCTTCACCGCATAAAGCCAGAGAGCGGGTGCATCCTTGGGACCGAAACCCGCACCCGATTCATCCTGGGATCCCAGCACATGACCCAGTGCGCCAAGGGCTTCCTTGTAGAAGCGCACGCTCTTCTCGACGTCCTTCACCTTCAATCCGATGTGGTCGTACATGATGTCCTCCGTTGATGGAGAATCATCCTAGGGAGAGGGCCGCAAGCCGATCTTGGAAAATCTTGCGGTCGCCGCGGGCCGCCCGGCGGAAGCCGCGGGGCGAGACTCCGGCGGCGCGATGGAAGCTGCGCACGAAATTGGAGAGATCGGCGAAGCCCACGTCATAGGCGATATCGGTGACCGGCCGCTCATCCTCCGCCAGCAACCGCGCGGCTCGGCGCAGCCGCGAGCGCACCAGATATTGATGCGGCGTTACGCCCAGGACCCTGGCGAAGAGCCGCAGGAAATGATACGGGCTGACCCCGACCTGCGCTGCCGCAGCCGCGAGCCCGATGGGATCATGGGCATGGGCGTCGATCCAGAGCGCGGCCGCCACGGCGCGGCGGCGATCCTCAGCCCGGGTTGACGGCGCCCGGTGCTTGCGTCCGGAAACCACCTCGACGAAGCGCGCCGCCAGCAGCAGCCCCAGCTCGTCGAGGCCGATATCGCTGCGCCCCTCGGCCGCGGCCGAGGCGAGCTCGCCCAGCACCATGAGCTCCGCTAGGGGCGCCACCGAGCCGACGCGCCAGAGCGCGGGGGTGCCGCCGATCGCTTCGACCCAATCGGGAGCGAAGTGAAAGGAGAGGCACTCGTCGCCATGGACATGGTCATGGGTGCAGAGATATTCGTCGCCGCGATGGCCGACCAGGAGCGAGCCGGCGACCAGCTCGAAGGACCGGCCGCGGCTCAGATAGCCGAAGCTTCCTTTCCTCACATAGGAGAGGGAGAAGCTCTCATGGAGCTCGGCATAAGGCGAATCGCCTGGTGTTGCCGCGCAACGAAAGTCGAAGACCGTGAGCGACTCATGCCGCAGGAGCGTCGTGACGGGCATGGCGAAGTCTCTCCTCGATTCGATCGGGCAGCGGATTGATTGTGAGGCGATGCGCGGGGCGCAGGCAAGCCCTGCTCCGCCGCCGCTGACCGGGGCGCCGACCAGCCGGTGGCCATCCCGCCTCCCCAGCCTCGGCGCGCCCCTTCCAGCGGTGCCGCCAATGACAGGCAACAGCCTCCAGCAGGAGGTCGCTGTCTTATCGTTCAAAAGTTGGATGCGCAGGCGGAATAGCACAGGCCCATCCAGCTCAAAGGCACGATCTAGACGACGCTCCGAACCCACGTTTCGATCCGCCTTCGCCAGCGGTTCTCCGGACGATCCCCCAGGGGCTATGCAACCACGGTTTGGTTAGGACGGCTCCAGATCAAGGCCGGCGCCCTTGTTCCGACCTCCGCGCGAACCGTCTGGGTCTGTCGATGACATCGCCGACCAATGCGGGGCGAAGCGCACGCGCATATTCCAGTCGCTGAAGTCAGGAGAGCTGCCTTCCCACAAGGGGGCTAAACTCATTGTAAACCCGGCCAGACCACGAAGGAGTAGCGCCAAAGCTCGATGGCCGCCTAGTTCCGGGATGCGAGGGCGGCACTTTGCTCTTCGACGCCGGCGTGAGCAGCTCAGGCCATGGGACCACGCACGCGATTTCCCGGCGGTGCGATGGGATTTGGCTGCGAGCCACCTGGGAGCAACGGACCAGGTTCGCTCGCCGCCTCTTGCAGCCGCTTGTTCAAGATCTCGCCGCCAACCCGTTCGAGGGCCCGCAAGCCGTCGATGAGCAGTTGATAGCCCCGCTGCGCCTCTTGCCGCAAAGGCCCGTTGAACGGACCGATGGGAACGACGCCGTTGGGCCCCAGCCCCCACATTGGACCATCGGCGCGACTGCCGATGAGGGTGTTGACCAACCCGCCATCGACCATGAACGGCGGCTCGGCCGGTTTGACCGTTACCTTGACGGAAACCGACGCGATGCCATTGGCGATGACGACCAGCTCGAGTGACCCCAGCGCCACGCCATTGGGCACGAGGAAGCTCGTGCTCTCGACGGTCATGCCGGTCGCCACCCCCATGCTGCTATGGTTGGCGGTCGGACAATACCAGACATGGTTGCTCACCGGATCGTGCAGCCGGACCAGCGGATAGTTGGTGGCGCCGGAAGGGGACTTCCCGTGGCAAAGCGCCTGCGACAGGCCATTGATCTGCTGGCCGCGTAGCAGATAGATCGACCCTGCCTTGACGGTCGAAGGGTGGAGCGTGATCGTCGGCCGCCAACCGTCGAACGGCGCGCCGTCGGGCGTGTAGATCCGAGCCGCACTCTTCCCGACCAAGCTATTGTCCAGCACCAGAACCTGTCCGTTCGGCAGCAACACCATCCGAATGGCATAGGGCGGAGCGGAGTCCTGGGGATTGGTGAAGGGATTCGCCACCTCGTCCAGTTCCGGGAATTCGGTCTGCATGTTGTATTCGTAGAAATGACTGGGACCGCCGCCGTGCGTGCCGCCATATGCCGACGGACCGGCGGCGAAAAAGACCTTTCCATTGGGCAGCAAGCAGGTGGGCGCGCTCCACGCCGGCATCAGCTCGCCCAATGTGTCCTTCGGCAGATCCGGTCCGGCTTCCCAGGACCCGGGATCGGTGGGGTTGTTTGCGGGAGTGTAGAGCGCTGTGTGCCCGATCGATCCGATGGCGAAGACGCGCCCGTCGGTGAGGGCGAGGGCGCTGCCGGGTTCGCCATAAGCGGCGGCGCCGGTCAGCGCCACCGGTGGCGTGGCGCCCTTGGCCCAGGAATCCTTGGCGGCGACGTAGCTTTCGACGGCAGAGACGGGGAATTGCGCCTCGACGGTGAACACGCTGCTGCTGGCGAGCAAGGTCCAGGTCTCCTCGCTGCTCGTCTCGGCCTTGGTTTGACCGCCGGCGCCGCTCCACTGATCCAGGATCGGATCATAAAGCGCGCATTGCGTGGTTTCGCTGCCGCCCACCAGCACCCTGCCGTCGGCGAGCACGCAGCACATCGGCGTGGTGCCAAACAATTGCTTCGGCGCGCTGACCTTGGCCCAGAGATCGCTCTGGGGATCGTAGATCTCTGCGCTATCGACGGCGAACGGCATACCCTTTTTCGTCCAGTAGCCGCCGCCGAGGAAAAGCCTGCCGTCGGCCAGCATCGCGGCGCAGTAGTAGAGCCGCGGATAGTGCATCTGGCCTGCCGGATGCCAGGAACTGGAGGCATATGCTCCCACAGCATTCGGCCAGAGCCGCCACCAGCGGCGTGTCTGCCACTCATGACAGAACACGCTGCCGTCGGTGAGCAGAAATGCCGGACCCGGCCAGAATGCCGGCTGATGCTGCAAAGATTGCCATGTGCCGGGCATCGAGCGCCTCCCCGCGCTGCGGCGCGAACGGTGTAGCGTCCCCGAATATTCAACTGGCAGTCTGATAGCCGGCACGGCTATTGGCAAGGTGCGGTGGGGCGATGCGCGGGGCGCAGGCAAGCCTTGCTCCGCCCGCGGCTGACTGCGGTGCGCCGGCCGGCTATGCTCGGCCCCCATCGGCGCCATGGGCCGGATCACAGCAGCAGCAAGGAGCGATGAAATGGCGAAGAGCGAGACGAAGCCTGCAGCCCTCGTCGTCGGCGTCGGCCCCGGACTGGGAGCAGCCCTTGTTCGGCGCTTCGCCCGCGAAGGCATGGGGGTGGCCATTGCCGCCCGGCGCGTCGACAAGCTGAGGGATCTGGCCGCGGAGACGGGCGGGCGGGCCTATGCCTGCGATGCCACCAGCGAGATCTCCGTCGATGATCTCTTCGCCGCGGTGGAAGGCGATCTCGGCACGCCGCGGCTAGTGGTGTTCAACGCCGGGAGCTTTACCCGCAAGCCCGTGGTCGAGCTCACCCCCGCCGAGGTCGAATCCGGCTGGCGGGCCTGCTGTCTCGGCGGCTTCCTGGTGGGCCGGGCCGCGGCCCGGGCCATGCTGCCCGGCGGGCCGGGTACGATCCTGCTCACCGGCGCCACGGCGGCCCTGCGCGGCGGGGCCAATTTCGCCGCCTTCGCCATCGGCAAGTTCG
>DATHQQ010000661.1:0-2124 GCA_035482595.1 Verrucomicrobiia bacterium | reverse complement strand
GGCTGATGCGTTGGCCGAGGATATCGTCGCGGATGTCGTGATCGTGGGTTCTGGCGTCGCCGGCGCGCTGCTGGCCGCCCGGCTTGCCGCGGCCGGCGTCAAGGTCGCAATCCTCGAGGCGGGCGCCAAGGTCGATCGGGGCGAGGCGACCCAGCGCTATCGCGACGCGGTGATCAAGGTCCCCGAATGCCCCTATCCCGCCACGCCCGAGGCCATGCATCCGGTCTCCAACGATCCGGATCTCTGGTACCGCCAGCAAGGCCCCGACAAGTTCAAGAGCACCTATGTCAAGGTCGTGGGCGGCACGACCTGGCATTGGCTGGGCACATCCCTACGCTTCCTGCCCCATGATTTCAGCCTGAGCTCGAGCTATGGCAGAGGCATCGACTGGCCCATCGGCTACGGCGATCTCGAGCCCTTCTATGGCGAGGCCGAGGCGGAGATCGGTGTTTCCGGCAATTCGAGCGAGCCGCTGGGCGCGCCGCGGACCACGAATTTTCCCATGCCACCGATCCCGCAAACCTTCCTCGACAAGGCCTATGCCGCGGCCCTCGCCGGCACGGCCTACGAGGTGCGCGCCACGCCCCAGGGCCGCAATTCCGTCGATCGCGGCGAGCGCCCCGCCTGCTGCGGCAATGCGAGCTGCATCCCCGTCTGCCCGGTCCAGGCGAAATACGATGCGACGGTGCATCTGGCCCTGGCCCAGGCGAAGGGCGCCCAGCTCCATGAGAAGACGACGGCGGTCTTCGTCGAACTCGGCCCCGATCGGCGCGTCGGCGCGATCCGCTTCAAGCGTTGGGACGGCAGCGAAGGCCGCGCGACCGCCAAGGTCTTCGTCATCGCGGCCCATGCCATCGAGACGCCGCGCCTCCTGCTCGCCTCGCGCTCCGAGGCATCGCCCAATGGCATCGCCAATGGTTCGGACCAGCTCGGCCGTAACCTTATGGATCATCCGACCCAGCTCAGCTGGGCCCTGGCCGATCAGGCGCTCTGGCCCTATCGCGGCCCGCTCTCGACCTCGGGTATCGAGAATTTGCGCGACGGCGATTTCCGCCGGCAGCGCGCAGCCTATCGCATCGAGATCGGCAACGACGGCTGGTCCTGGCCCACCGGCGCGCCCACCACCACGGCGCAGGATCTTGCCCGCCGGGGCCTGCGGGGCAAGGCGCTGGACGCCGCCCTCCTGCAGCAGACCTCGCGCCATATCCGCCTGGCTTCCCTGATGGAGCAGCTTCCCGATCCGGAGAACCGCGTCACCCTGGATCCTGCGGAAAGGGATATCTATGGCGTGCCGCTGCCACGCCTGGCCTACCGCCTGGACGACTATGTGAAGGCAGGGCTCACCGCCGCCCGCAAATCCCATGACGAGATCTTCGCCAGGCTCGGAACCACCGAAGTGCAGCACAGTCCCGAGGCGCAAGGGGCCGGCCATATCATCGGCACCGCGCGGATGGGGAGCGATCCCAAGACATCCGTCGTCGACCGCGACCTGCGCAGCCACGACCATGGGAATCTGTTCATCCTGGGATCGTCGGTCTTTCCGACCTCGACCACCGCCAATCCGACGCTGACCATCGCGGCCCTCAGCCTCAGAGCGGTGGCGGCAGTTAAGACCGCACTCGGCGCATAAAAAATCCCGGCCGGGTGCTGCCGCCCGCCTGCACTCCGCGCATAAAAAATCCCCGCCGGGTGCTGCCACCCACCCGCGCTCGGCGCATAAAAAATCCCCGCCGGGTGCTGCCACCCGGCGAGGATCTGTCGCTAAGCTTCTAAGGCTTCTCAGCTGACCTTGAGATTGGTCGCCGATTCCTTGCCGCTGCGCTGATCGCGCTCGGTGTCGAAGCTGATCTTCTGGCCTTCCTTGAGAGTGGAGAGGCCGGCGCGCTCGACGGCGGAGATATGGACGAAGACGTCCTTACTGCCGCTCTCCGGCTGGATGAAGCCGTAGCCCTTCTGGGCGTTGAACCACTTAACTGTTCCGGTTGCCATAGCTCTTGTCCGATCTTCAGTGTGTACCGGCGCGCGGGAGTGCGCGACGGGTCGGCCTTCGGGGTGATTTCGGGAGGCAGGTCCGGCGCTCGATCGAGAGCGAGGAGAGCAAGCCGAACCACAACGAGGCAGCGG
>DATHQQ010000660.1:0-8792 GCA_035482595.1 Verrucomicrobiia bacterium | reverse complement strand
CGACGACGGCATGCGGCTCAAAAAGCGCTGCCATCCCGTCGACGTCGCCCGCCCATTGCCGGGAAATCAGCAGGCGCTCCAAATCCTGAGGATCGCGTGCCAACTCGCGGCTTGTTTCATCGGTCATGGCGACACTCCTTCGAGGGCAATCCCCTCAAACCGTGAGACTACCGGCCGCTGGGCTCATTCGCTAACTTTCCCGGGCTAGGACAGGCCGGGGATCGGATATCGGGAATCATGGTTTTTGCAGGCAGGACGATCCTCGAGCGCAAGACGGTGGCGGAAGCGGCGGCCGAGGAGCTGCGCATGCGAATCCTGTCCGGCGCGCTGCAGGCGGGGGCCCAGCTTCGCCAGGAGGTGCTGGCGGCCGAGCTCGGGGTGAGCCGTATTCCCTTGCGCGAGGCCCTGCGTCTGCTGGAGGGCGAAGGCCTGGTCACCATCGTGCCCCATCGCGGGGCGGTGGTCTCGGTGCTCTCGCCCGACGAGATCGGCGAGCTGTTCGATCTGCGCCTGCTGGTCGAGCCGGATCTGATCCGCCGGGCGGTCCCCCATATGGCGCCCGACGATCTGCGCGCGGCGGAAACCACCTTGGCCGGTTACAAGGCCGCGCTCGAGCAGCGCGATGTCGAGGCCTGGGGGCGCCTGAACACGCGTTTCCACCTCGACCTCTATCGCCCGGCCCGCAGGCCGCGCTCCTTCGCGCTTGCCCAGACCCTGCTCGACCAGACCGACCGCTATACCCGGATGCAGCTGCTTCTGACCGAGGGCCAGTCGCGGGCCCAGCAGGAGCATGAGGCGCTGCTGGCCGCCTGCCGGGCCGGGGAGGTCGAGCAAGCGGGACTCCTGATGGAACTCCATATCCGCGATGCCGGCGGGAGCTTGATCGAATTCATGCGCAAGCAGGCGGCGAAACTTCCCTCTCCCGGACCTTGAAGCGGGAGAGGTGAAGCAAGCGCCCTCTAGGCTGCCAACCCCACATCCGGCAGCCGCGGCCGCGCCGCCAATGCCCGTTCCATCAGCACCTCGATCTCGGCCCGCTCCTCCGCCGCCAGTGCCAGGCGCGGCGGGCGGGTCAGCGCGCTGCCGCGACCCATGATCTCCTCGCAGAGCTTGATGCACTGCACGAGATCGGGCCGGGCATCGAGATGCAGCAGGGGCATGAACCATTCATAGAGCGGCATGGCCTCGCGGAAGCGCCCGGCGCGGGCCAGGCGGAACAAAGTCTCGCCCTCGCGGGGAAAGGCATTGGAGAGGCCGGAGACCCAGCCGACCGCCCCCACCATGACGCTTTCCATCACCACATCGTCGAGACCGGCGAAGAGCACGAAGCGGTCGCCCACGCGGTTGCGCACATCGGTGAAGCGGCGCGTATCGCCGGAGGAATCCTTGAAGGCGACGATGGTCTCGCAGCCGGAGAGCGCAGTCAGGATTTCCGGCGTCACGTCGGTGCGATAGATCGGCGGGTTGTTGTAGACCATGATCGGCAGGCCGCAGGCCTTCGCCACGCCCTCGTAATGGGCGATGGTCTCATGGGGCTTGGAGGAATAGACCAGGGCGGGCATCACCATGATCCCGTCCATGCCGACCCTTTCGGCCTCGCGGGCGGTCTCGATGGCGAAGGCGGTAGTGAATTCCGCGATGCCGGCCAGGACAGGCACGCGGCCCCGCACGACTTCCTTGGCGGCCTCCATGACCGCGATCTTCTCCGGCCGGGCAAGAGAGCAGTTCTCTCCTACGGTGCCGCAGACGATGAGGCCCGAGACCCCGTCGCGCAGCAGCCCCTCGATGACCCGCTGAGTCGCCTCGATATCGAGGCTGAAATCCTCGCGAAACTGGGTCGTGACCGCCGGGAAGACGCCGTTCCAATTCACATGCCTGACCATGGGACCTCCTGAATTCGGAGCGGACTTTGTATATTGTATAAAATCCCTGTCAAGACCCCTGACCCTGAAGGCGCCTCAGCTCCCGGCGCAGCCGGGCCAGGCTATGGCGCCGCCCGAGGCCGGTCTGGATCACGATATCGGCGCGGCGGCGCTTTTCGGCATCGGGCATCTGGCGCGCCTCGACGCCGGCCAGGCGCTCGGCGGTCATGCCCGGCCGGGCCATGACCCGGGCGAGCTGGATCCGGCGGGGCGCGCTCACCACCAGCACCTTGTCGCAGCGCGCCTGCCCGCCGGTTTCGAACAACAGGGGGATATCGAGCACTACCAGCTTCCGGCGCTGGCGCCGGGCCCGGGCAAGGAATCGCCGCTCGGCCGCGCGCACCAGCGGGTGCAGGATCTCCTCCAGGCGCTTCAGGGCGCCCGGATCGGCGAAGACCAGCCGCCCGAGAGCGGCGCGGTCGATGGCGCCGTCCCTCAGCACCCCGGGAAAGGCTTCGGCGACCGCGGCCACCGCCCGGCCGCCGCGGCCCAGCAGGCGATGGACGGCCTTGTCAGCGTCGTGAACGGGGATATGCAGGCGGCGGAATTCCCGGGCGGCGGTCGATTTGCCCATGCCCACCGATCCCGTGAGCCCCAGGATGATCATCGGCGGGTCACGCCGCGAGCACGAAGTCGCGCAGCGCCGCATCCACCTCGGGCTCGCGGCCGAACCAGGCGGCAAAGCCGGGCCGCGCCTGATGCAGCAGCATGCCGAGGCCGTCGACGGTGGCATTGCCCCGGGCGCGGGCCGCGGCCAGGAGCGGCGTCTCCAGCGGCACATAGACGATGTCGTAGACGACGGCCTGGCCCGGGAGCTGGGATAGATCGAGGTTGAGGGACTCCTGCCCGCTCATCCCTGAGGTGGTGCTGTTGACCAGGAGCGCCGCGCCGGCCAGCGCCGCCTCCCGATCGGCCCAACCGACCGGCCTCACCCGCGGCCCTAATTCCAAAGCAAGGGCAGCACCCCGGGCACCGGTGCGGTTGGTGAGGCGCAGCTCCGGCACGCCCGCATCCAGCAGCGCCACGGCGATGGCCCGCGCAGCACCGCCCGCCCCCAGCAGCACCGCGGGTCCGGCATCCGGCCGGAAGGAGGGCTGGCTCGCCCTGAGATGCTCGAGGAATCCGAAGCCATCGGTATTGCTGCCTTCGAGCGCGCCATCTTCGCCGACGACGATGGTGTTGACCGCACCGATGCGCCGCGCCGCCTCGCTCACCCGGGCGCAGAGGCCGAGCGCTGCTTCCTTATGGGGCAAGGTGACATTGACCCCCCGCAGGCCCAGCAGCGGCAAGCTGCCCAGCGCCGCCGCCAGATCCTCCGGCCGCACCGCAAAGGGCAGATAGGCGCCGTCGATGCCGTAGCGCTCGAGCCAGAAGCCGTGAAGCCGCGGCGAGCGGGAATGGGCGACGGGCCAGCCAATCACGCCGGCGAGGCGCGCCTTGCCGGAAAGCGCTCTCATTGCTGCGTGCTCATGTGGGCAGCTCGCCCTGGAGGCGCAGGAAATCCAGCAGCGGCAGCAGCGGCAGGCCGAGCACGGTAAAGTAATCGCCCTCGATGCGGGTGAAGAGCTGGGCGCCCAGCCCCTCGAGCTGATAGGCCCCGACGGACTCCAGCACCCCCGGCCCGGCTGCGGCCAGATAGCTCTCGAGAAAACCGTCGCTGAATTTGCGCATGGTCAGCACCGCCTCGCCGGTATGGTGCCACAGCCTCTGGCCATCGCGCATCGCCACCAGGCTCGAGATCAGCCGGTGGCGCCGGCCCGACAGCGTCTGAAGCTGCGCCCGGGCTCCCGTCGGACCCATGGGCTTGTCGAAGCGCTGTCCCTCGCAGTCCAGGATCTGATCGGCTCCCAGCACGATCAGCCCGGGATGGCGCGGCGAGATCCGCCTCGCTTTCAGCTCCGCCAGCGCTTCGGCGATCTCCCCCGGCCCGGCGCCTTCGCCGGCATAGGAATCCTTCACCGCCGCCTCGTCCACCGCGGCGGGATCGACGAGGATATCGAGCCCGGCCGCTTCCAAGAGCGCGCGCCGGACCTTGCTGGCGGAGGCGAGAACGATGGGCATTCGGCCGCCCGTTCACGCGCCGTTGGCGGTGCCGCGGTGTTCGCTCAGCAGCTGGATGATGCTGGCGGCGGTCTCCTCGATGGAGCGGCGGGTGACGTCCAGCATCGGCCAGCTATGTTCGGTGCAGAGGCGGCGCGCCTGGGCCACTTCCTCGCGCACGGCATCGGCATCGACATAGTCGGTCTGATCGTCCTGGCCCATGACCCGCAGGCGATTGCGCCGGATATGGATGAGCTGGGTCGGATCCTTGGTCAGGCCGATGATCAGGGGTTTCTTGGCCGAGAGCAGCTCGCCGGGCATGGGACAGCCCGGCACGATCGGCACATTGGCGGCCTTGATGCCGCGGTTGGCGAGATAGATGCAGGTCGGGGTCTTCGAGGTGCGCGAGACGCCCACCAGGATCACATCGGCTTCCTCGTAATTGCGCGCCGATTGGCCGTCGTCATGGGCGAGCGCGAAGGTCATGGCATCGATGCGGGCGAAGTAGTTCGCGTCGAGCTCATGCTGGCGGCCGGGCAATCCGCTCGCCTGCTGGCCGAGAAAATTCGCCAGCGCGATCAGCACGGGATCGAGAACGGCGATGCAGGGATGCTGCAGCTTGCGGCAGCCCTCGGTCAGCTGCTCGCGCAGATCGTTGTTGACGATGGTGAAGAGCACGATGCCCGGATGGTCGCGGATGCCCACCAGCACCTTCTCCATCTGGCCGCTGGTGCGGATCAGCGACCAGGTATGCTCCGTCGGCACGATATCCTCGAACTGGACGAGGCAGGCGCGGGCGACGCTGTTGATCGTCTCGCCGGTGGCATCGGAGACGAGATGAAGGTGAAAGCGCCGGTCCGTTTCGGTCAGCGCCATGGGGATTCTCCCGCGTATGAATCGGTGCAGGAAAAGTGGGTTATCCCCAGGCAACCAGGGGAAGCGGGATTCCATCCCGGTCCGGCGGGTTTTCCTCCGCCGCTTTTCCGGGGCGGGAGCGATTCCCGACCCTCTCCTCGAATGCCGGGCATAACCTCGCTGGGCCGTCGATCCATCCCTCTTATCCCCGGTTTTCCTGTGGCTGATTGCCGCGGTTTTGACCGGCTTATCCCCAGGAGCCTGGGCTCTGCCGGCCGGTGGTCTATATCTCAAGGCGAATTCGGGGACGAGCATTAATCCCCGGGTCACCCACCCCCATCTACCTAATCTACCTATTGATTCAATTATCTGTAGTAGAAAGAGGCGGGGGTGAGAGCGGGGGATAACGGGAGCCGAAGCCTGATGCCGGTCGGTCGCAAGGAAGGAAAGCCGCTGCTGCGGATGTTGACCGGCGGCCCGGGCAGCCCTGCCGATCCCCCGCCGATCTGGCTGATGCGCCAGGCCGGGCGCTATCTGCCGGAATACCGGGCGCTGCGGGCGCAATCGCCGAGCTTCCTGGATTTCTGCTTCACCCCCGATCTTGCCGTCGAGGCGACCCTGCAGCCCATCCGCCGCTTCGGCTTCGACGGCGCCATCCTGTTCAGCGATATCCTGGTGATCCCCCATGCCCTGGGCCAGGCGGTGCGCTTCGCCGAAGGCCACGGCCCCTTGCTGGAGCCGATGCGCAGCAAGGCGGATATCGACCGGCTGTCGGCCACGGGTCTTCGCGATCGCCTGGCGCCGGTCTTCGAGACCTTGCGGCGGCTCTCGGCAGCCTTGCTGCCGGAGACGACGCTGATCGGCTTTGCCGGTGCGCCCTGGACTGTGGCCAGCTACATGATCGAGGGAGCGGGCGGCAGCGATTTCGTCAATGCCAAGCGCATGGCCTATGGCGATCCCGAGCTCTTCGGGCGGCTGATCGACCTCCTGGTCGAGAGCACCGTCGATTACCTCACCGCCCAGATCGAAGCGGGTGCGCAGGTGCTGCAGCTCTTCGACAGCTGGTCGGGCGCGCTGGCGGAGCCCGAGCGGCGGCGCTGGTCGCTGGAGCCCCTGATCCGGATCACGCAGCGCTTGAAGGCGCTTCATCCGGAGATCCCGGTGATCCTGTTTCCCCGCGGCGCCGGGCTGCTCTATCTCGATTTCGCAAGGGCGAGCGGGGCCGCGGGCTTGAGCCTGGACAGCAGCCTGCCTCTCGACTGGGCTGCGGCAGAGCTGCAGCCGCTTCTGGCGGTGCAGGGCAATCTGGATCCGATTCTGCTGCTGACGGGCGGCAAAGCGCTGGACCGGGAGGTGAAGCGGATTCTCGACGGCCTCGGCAAGGGACGGTTCGTCTTCAACCTCGGCCACGGCATACTGCCGGAGACGCCCATCGCCCATGTCGAGCAGTTGATCGAGCAGGTTCGCAAGGGACGCGGGTGACGATGTCCAAGCTCGCGGTCGTCCTCCTCAATCTGGGCGGGCCCGACAGCCAAGAGGCGGTCGAACCTTTCCTCTACAATCTCTTCAGCGATCCCGCGATCATCCGCCTGCCGCAGCCGCTGCGCTGGGCGCTGGCCCGGCTGATCTCGCACCGGCGGGCCCCGGTGGCGCGCGCGATCTATGCCCATCTCGGCGGCGGCTCGCCGCTGCTGCCCAATACCCAAGCTCAAGCCGATGCGCTTCATCAAGCGCTCCATGCTGCAGGGGATGACGCGAAGGTCTTCATCGCCATGCGCTATTGGTCGCCACTCTCCGACGTCGCGGCGCGGGAGGTGGCGGCTTATGGCCCCGACGAAATCGTGCTGCTGCCCCTCTATCCGCAATATTCGACGACGACGACGGAATCTTCGATTGCGGCCTGGGAGAAGGCGGCGAGCGCGGCCGGGCTGAGGGTGCCGACCCGCGCCGTCTGCTGCTATCCGGCGGAGGCAGGGTTTATCGCCGCCTTGGCCGAACTGACCCGCGCGGGACTGGCCGAGGCCCAGCACCGCCAGCCGGCGGTGAAGCCGCAGGTCATCTTCACCGCCCATGGCCTGCCGGTGAAGATCGCCAAATCCGGCGATCCCTATGTCGAACGGGTCGATGCGACCTGCCGCGCCCTGGTGACGGCGCTCGGGCTCGAAGGCGAGGATTGGGAGCTGGGGTTCCAGAGCCGGGTCGGACCGCTGGAATGGGTCGGCCCCTCGACCGACGAGCTGATCGTGGCCGCCGCCGAGGCGAAGCGGCCGATCCTGCTGGTGCCCGTCGCCTTCGTCTCCGAGCACTCCGAGACGCTGGTCGAGCTCGACATCGAATACCGCAAGCTCGCCACCGAGCATGGCGCCGGGATCTATATCCGCGTGCCGGTGGTGGGAACCCATCCGGCCTTTATCGCCGGCCTCGCCCGCAGCGTCGCTTCGGCACGCGCGGGCCCGGGTTCCTTCACCCCCATCGGATCCCGCTGCCCGCCGGCGGCGAGCCGCTGTCCCCTTTTTCTTTCCGCCAGCAAGGTTTCCTAGCCATGCCGCTCTATTCCTGGCTGCTCGCCCTCCACATCATCGCCTTCACCGCCTGGATGGCCGGGATGCTCTATCTGCCGCGGCTCTACGTCTATCACGCGGGCGCCACGGTCGGCTCGGAGCTGTCGGAGACCTTCAAGGTGATGGAGCGCCGGCTGCTGCGCGGGATCATCAACCCGGCGATGATCGGGACCTGGATTCTGGGGCTGCTGCTGGCCTGGCAGGGCCATCACTGGGGCGAGGGCTGGTTCCACGCCAAGCTCGCGCTGCTCGTCTGCATGCAGCTGACCCATGCGGGTTATGCCCGCTGGCGGCGCCAGTTCGCGGCGGATGCCAACCGCCATGAGCGGAACTTTTACCGGGCGATGAACGAGGTCCCGACCCTGCTGATGATCGGCATCATTCTGCTCGCGGTCTTGAAACCTTTCTGACGATGGCCCATTTTAAAGCCCGAGGGGACTTCGCAAAGTTCATTTGACAAGGGCGAGGCCCTTCAGTAGTCCATGATCTCCGTTCGCTGACGAAGCGGACGTGTCGCCTCGACCGACATCCCATCTCGGCGGTCTGCCCCGGCTGGTCCTAGCCCGACTTCCCGCCTCTCACCGCCGAACCTTCCCTTCCCCACCGACGCGCTCGGATCGCCATGAACCTCCAGGAACTGAAACGCAAATCCCCCGCCGACCTATTGGAATTCGCCGAAAATCTGGCGATCGAGAATGCCAGCAACCTGCGCCGGCAGGACATGATGTTCGCCATACTGAAGCGCCTGGCGGAGAACGACACCGCCATCTTCGGCGATGGCGTGCTCGAGATCCTGCAGGACGGCTTCGGCTTTCTCCGCTCCCCGGAATCGAACTATCTGCCCGGGCCGGACGACATCTATGTGAGCCCGAGCCAGGTGCGCCGCTTCGGCCTGCGCACCGGCGACACGGTCGAGGGGCAGATCCGCTCCCCCAAGGAGGGCGAGCGCTATTTCGCCTTGCTCAAGGTCAACACGATCAATTTCGACCAGCCCGACAAGGTCCGCCACCGCATCAATTTCGACAATCTGACGCCCCTGTATCCCGAGCAGCGCCTCAAGATCGAGGTCGAGGATCCGACCAAGAAGGATCTGACGACCCGGGTGATCGACCTGATCTCGCCTTTGGGCAAGGGCCAGCGCGGCTTGATCGTCGCCCCGCCGCGCACCGGCAAGACGATGATGCTGCAGAACATCGCCCATTCCATCTCCAAGAATCACCCCGAGTGCTATCTCATCGTGCTGCTCATCGACGAGCGCCCGGAAGAGGTGACCGACATGGCGCGCTCGGTGAAGGGCGAGGTCGTGAGCTCGACCTTCGACGAGCCGGCGGTGCGCCACGTCCAGGTCGCCGAGATGGTGATCGAGAAGGCCAAGCGCCTGGTCGAGCATAAGCGCGATGTGGTGATCCTGCTG
>DATHQQ010000659.1:0-5148 GCA_035482595.1 Verrucomicrobiia bacterium | reverse complement strand
CGAACGCTGGCGGCCGATGGCGCCCTCCTCCGCCTTGCCGTCAATCGCATCGCGCTGATGGGATTTGTCTTCGTCTGCGCTGGCCTGTTCCTGCGGCATCACCGATTCGAGGCTGCGAAGGCAGCAGACTCATAGCCGTCGATTCCCGGTGTCCCGGTCTACCAGCAGGATTTCGGCCCGCAGCTTCGCGTCAACATCCCGGTCAGCGGCAATCAATGCTGGGATGCGCCGCGGCCCTGCGTTCCAGGCCGAGCGCCGGACGCGCCTTCGCTCTCCGATCGCAAGTTCCTGCTCTGGGAATTCATCGAACCAGAAGGCGCCGCCTCGCCGCGCGCGGCCGATTGAGGATCGCGAGACCGAAGCGAGCGGCTTGCCTGCACGACCGCATCGGGGCATAGGGTTGCGACGCAGCCGGAGGATCATCCCATGCCATCTTCCCTCATCTGCCGGGCGGCGCTCACGCTCGCTGCCCTGCTCCCGCTTTCGCTCCCCCGTGCGGCTTGGGCCGAGGCCGCGCCCAGCCCCGCCGAGGCCAAGGCCTTCGTCGAGAAGGCCGAGGCCGACCTCGCCCGGGAGAGCGAATATCTCGGCCATGTCGAATGGGTGCAGAACACCTACATCATCTACGACACCAATTGGCTGCTCGCCCGGGCCAATGGCGAATCGACCGATCTCTCCGTGCGCTATGCCAAGCAGGCCGCGCGCTTCGACAAGGTGGCTCTCGATCCGGTGGTGCGCCGCAAGCTCGAGCTGATGAAGCAAGCGCTGGTCCTGCCGGCACCCTCGCGGCCTGGCGCCGCACAGGGGTTGGCCGAGATCGAGGCCCGGCTCGACACGCTGTATTCCACCGGCAAATTCGCCTATCGCGGCAAGTCCCTCACCCTCGACGATATGGAGGAACTGCTCCGCACCAGCCGCGATCCGGCGGAGATCCGCGCGCTATGGGAAGGCTGGCGCCTCGTCTCGGTGCCGATGAAGATCGATTACGCGCGGCTGGTGACACTTGCCAACGATGGCGCGCGCGAGCTGGGATATGCGGATACCGGCGCGCTCTGGCGCAGCTGGTACGACATGCCGCCGGATGCCTTCGCCCGGGATGTCGACCGGCTCTGGGCTGAGCTCGAGCCCTTCTATAGGAACCTGCATTGCTATGTACGGGCCCGGCTGAACGCGCGCTACGGCGATGCGGTGCAGCCCCGCCAAGGCCCGATCCGCGCCGACCTTCTGGGCAATATGTGGGGCCAGACCTGGAGCAATATCTACGACATCGTCCGGCCCCAGGATCTCTCCATGGGCTACGACCTGACCCAGGCGCTGCGCAGCCATGGCTATGATCCGGTCAAGATGGTGAGGACCGGCGAGGCCTTCTACACCTCCCTCGGCTTCGAAGCCCTGCCGCCGAGCTTCTGGGAACGCTCGCAGCTCATTCGCCCGGCGGGGCGCGAGGTGGTGTGCCATGCCTCGGCCTGGGACGTGGACAACAAATCCGACATCCGCCTCAAGGCCTGTCTCCAGGTCAATGACGAGGATTTCTTCACCGTCCATCACGAGCTGGGACACAACATGTACCAGCGCGCCTATCAGGATCAGCCCTTCCTCTTCGAGAACGGGGCCAATGACGGATTCCACGAGGCGATCGGCGATTTCGCCGGGCTGAATGCGCTCACCCCCACCTATCTCCATCAGCTCGGCCTGATCGACAGACTGCCGGGCGCCGAGGCCGATATCCCCTATCTCCTGAAGATCGCCCTCGACAAGATCGCCTTCCTGCCCTTCGGGCTGCTGGTCGACAAATGGCGCTGGCAGGTCTTCGCGGGCGAGGTGACGCCGGCGCAGTACAACGAGGCCTGGTGGGCGCTGGTGAAACAGTATCAGGGCATGGTGCCGCCGGGGCCGCGCCCCGCCGATGCCTTCGATCCCGGCGCCAAATTCCACGTCGCCGACAGCACGCCCTATGCGCGCTACTTCCTGGCCGCGATCTATGAGTTCCAGTTCTACCGCGCCGCCTGCAAGCTCGCCGGCTGGAAAGGCCCACTGAATCGCTGCTCGGTCTATCAGAATAAGGAAGTCGGAAGCCGCTTCGATGCCATGTTGCGGCTCGGCCAGTCCAAGCCCTGGCAGGAGGCGCTTGCCGTCTTCACCGGCGAGCACGACCTCGACGCCTCGGCGATCATCGACTATTTCGCGCCGCTGAATGAATGGCTGACGAAGGAGAACAAGGGTGAGGCTTGCGGGTGGTAGAAGTTGCCGGAGGACTCGCCGCTTTCGTGCCAGGCACCCGTGGAAGCTGGCGCTGGCTTTTTTCCTTCCGTCATGCCCGCGAAAGCGGGCAGCCAGGGCAAGCGACGAGGCCTTTGGCCCTGGATTCCCGCTTTCGCGGGAATGACGAATTGATCCGAAGCGTCATGAGATCGGGAAGCACCTCATGCGCGAGTCGTCCGTGCGGACGGCCTCTTCTTCTCCGTGCCTCGGTACCTCTGGGGTAACTCTCCCCTTCCTCCCTTCCCCACCGCCCCCAGCGCATGCCGCGCCACCTTCTTCATCAGCGTGGGCAGGGCCATCTCCGACAGCCGGTCGATGGCGCACCACACCCCCGGCGCCTTGCCCGCCACGCGTCCGCTCAACACCACCAGCTCGAGCTCGAAATGGGTGAAGCCGTGGCGCACCAGCCCCGGCAGCCGCTCCCAGCGCCCCGCAGCCGGCGCGTGGGACTCCGCCTCGCTCTCCGCCCAGCGCGCCGCGCGCCAGTCCGTCGAGGGGAACTCCATCATCCCGCCCAGCAGTCCCTCCTCCGGACGGCGGCGCAGCAGCACGGCGCCGTCGCGGCGGACGGCCCAGAAGACGGTGCCATGGCGCAGCGGCCGCGCCCGCTTGGGCGAGCGCGCCGGGAGATCGGCCGCGATGCCTTCCGCCCGGGCGCGGCACCCCGCGCTCAAGGGGCAGAGCATGCATTTCGGCCGGCCGGCCACGCAGATCGTGGCGCCCAGATCCATCATCGCCTGGGCGAAATCCCCGGCGCGCTTCTCCGGCGTCAGCGTCCCGGCCAGGCGCCGAATCTCCGGCTTGCTCCCCGGCAGTGGCTGGGCCACGGCGAAGAGCCGCGTCACCACCCGCTCGATATTGCCGTCCACGGCGGTCGCCTTGCGATCGAAGGCGATGGCCGCGATGGCCGCCGCCGTATAGGGGCCGACGCCCGGCAGCTCGGCCAAGCCCGCTTCGGTATCGGGAAAGCGCCCGCCGAGCTCGCGCGCGACGAAGATCGCGCAGCGATGCAGGTTGCGGGCCCGGGCGTAATAGCCCAGCCCCTGCCAGGCATGAAGCACCTCGTCAAGCTCGGCGGCGGCCAAGGCCTGCAGGTTTGGCCAGCGGGCGAGGAAGCTCTGGAAATAGGGACCGACGGTCACGACCGTCGTCTGCTGCAGCATGATCTCGCTGAGCCACACCCGATAGGGATCGGGCCGCTCGCCCGGTCTGGCGCGCCAGGGCAGGCTGCGCCGATGGCGGTCGTACCAGGCGAGCAGGCGCCGCGCGACAGCACTCACGCTAGAATTCTCACAGATACCAGTCGTATTCGCGCCGCGCGATATGGTCGAGGAAGCGGGCGCGCTCGCCGCGCTTCACCTCGGCATAGACCTGGAGATAGCCGGGGTCGATATAGCGCCCGAGAAGCTCACTCTTCGCCAACCGGTCGAGGGCCGTGGAGAGATCGAAGCTGATTCCCGCATCCTCGAGCACGACATTGCCCTGGCGCGGCTCGCCGGGATCGGCGGAGGCGGCGATGCCGTGATGGAGCCCGGCCAGGATCGCGGCCAGCACCAGATAGGGATTGGCATCGGCCCCGGCGATGCGATGCTCGATGCGCCGGGCGGCCGACAGCCCCGCCGGCACGCGGAAGGCGACGGCCCGGTTGTTGTAGCCCCAGAAGCGGTTCAGGGGCACGAACTGGCCTGGTCCGAAGCGCCGGAAGGCGTTCACGCTGGGGGCGAAGATGGCCTGGGAGTCCGGCATCGCCTCATAGAGGCCGCCGATGGCCTGGCGCAGCGCAGCACTGCCGGCCGAGGTGCCGTCGTCGAACATATTCCTGCCGCGATCATCAACGAGGCTGACATGGACATGCATACCGCTGCCCGCCGCATCGAGAAAGGGCTTGGCCATGAAGCTCGCGCGCATGGCGTGGCGCTTGGCCGCGGCCTGGATGACCCGGCGCAGCAGGAAGGCATGGTCGCCGGCGACCAGCGGCTGATCCACATGATGCAGATTTATCTCGAACTGGCCGGCCGCCATCTCGGAGGTAACCACCGAGGCCGGAATCTGCTGCAGCCGGCAGAAGCTCTCGACCTCGTCGAGGAACCCGGCGATCGCCTCCAGCTCCTCGATGCTATTGGTGCTGGTGGTGGCCCGCCCGCCGCCGAAGGGGGCGGCGGCCAGCCGCGGACGGCCCTCGGAATCGGGTTCGAGGTCGAAGAGGTAGAATTCCAGCTCCACCGCCATGACCGGCTTCAGCCCCAGCGCCGCCAGATGACCTGCGGCGCCGGCCAGGATCTGGCGCGGGTCGACGGGGAAACCTTCGCGCTCTCCCGCACGTTCCCCGATCAGGACCTGGGCCAAAGACTCGCTGGCCCAGGGCACGGCGGCAAGACTGCCCGGCACGGGATAGAGCGTCGTGTCGGGATCGCCGTCGCTGAAGCCGCGGCCGACGGGATCGCTGGAATCGCCGTTGGTATCGAGGAGGAAATGGGATTGCGGCGACTGCACCCCGTCCGCATAAAGGCTGGCGAGCTTGTCGACGGGACAGCGCTTGCCGCGCGGCCGGCCGCAGATATCGACATAGAGCGCGTCGACATGGCGGATATCGGGATGGCGCTCGAGGAACAGCCGCGGCTCGGCGAAATCGGCAATGTCTTTCATAAAGGGCCTCTCCTGCAGGTCATTGGTAACATGGCCCCCGGGAAGTACGATAGGCGCCGGAAAGGCAGGGCATGAGCGAGGAAGCCAAGCAAAGGCCGGCGGCCCGGGACATCAAGCCCGCCGACCGCCGCGGGCGGATGCGGCCCATTGCCGCCGAGCTGCCGGGACTGATCGGCAAGCCCTTGGGCCGGCGCGGCTTCGGGGAAGGCGGGCTGATCAAGGATTGGGCGGCCGTCGTCG
>DATHQQ010000658.1:0-3411 GCA_035482595.1 Verrucomicrobiia bacterium | reverse complement strand
ATCCTCGCCAAGCTCGGCTATCAGGTGGCCGCCTCCACGGGGCGGCCCGAGACCCATGATTATCTGCGCAAGCTGGGTGCGGCCTCGATCATCGAGCGCGCCAGCATCGAGAAGCCCTCGGGCAAGCCGCTGGAGGGCGAGCGCTGGGCGGGCTGCATCGATGCCGTCGGCGGCAGCACGCTGGCCCAGGTGCTGACCCAGCTCAAATATCACGCCTCGGTGGCGGCCTGCGGCCTTGCCGGGGGTGCCAAGCTGGAAGCGACGGTGATTCCTTTCCTCCTGCGCGGGGTCAATCTGCTGGGCATCGATTCGGTGATGTGCCCGAAGCCGCGGCGCGAGCAGGCCTGGGCCAGGCTCGCTCGCGACCTGCCGCTCGCCCTGCTGGAGAGCATGATCACGGAGGCGAAGCTCGAGGATCTGCCGCGGCTGGCAGGGGAGATTCTTGCCGGCAAGGTGCGCGGGCGGGTGGTGGTGAATTTGAAGGGGTAACGGAAGAAATCAGCCCGCCGGCTTCACCGACGTGCTGAAGCTGTCCCCATCGACGGTCGTCACGCGCAGGATCATCCCCGCCGGGGCCAACACCGCATGGCCGATCGGCAGCTCGATCACCGCTTTCGCCCCCATGCCGACCGCGAGGCCGTAGGGCCCAGTCGTGAATTTGTTGTAGGGGTAGGTGTTGCGCAGGGCCTCGGCCGGGAGATGGCTGAGAGCCTGCATGTCCCAATGCGCCAGCACGCTGCCGTCCGCGGCGAGCAACGACGCCTCGAGGATATGGGCAGGGTTGTCGCCGCTGCCGGCATCGAGATAGGCATGAAAGCGGAGGGCCTGGGGCGTCAGCACGGCATCCGACAAGGTGAAGTGATAGGTCGTCGGGCTGACCGGGCCGCCGTGATAGGCGGTCACCACCGAGCCGCGGTAGTAATCGTAGGTGCCGATGGTGAAGGCCAGGACCGCCACCAGCAGGGTCAGAGCGAAAAGGCGGTAGCTGCGATCGGTCAACGGCAAGGGCAGGCTGCCGCCCATCCAGCGAAACCACGGGCGCGTCGCCAGCCAGTTGTCCCGGCGCAGCAGCAGATTGTCGACGGAATAGGCGCCGCTGCCGGCCAGCAGCAGGGTCGTGCCCATGGCGAGGGTGGAGGCGGCCATCGTCCATTCATCGACGCAGGTCCCGCCCTGCCAGCCGAAGGCGATCATCAGCAGGACCGAGAAGCCGATGCTGGCCAGCGCGGCGAGACGCGTCAGGAAACCCGCCATCAGCATCACGCCGGAGAGGAGCTCCGCCGCGCTGAAGGCGATCAGACCGGCATAGAGCAGATCGAAATGCAGCAGCAGGTAGGAGATGATTTGGTCAAACCCGAACAGCGCGCCGGGCATGGCCGTTTGGAACTTGTTGGCCATCCAGCTATGGGCATCGGGATTGAGCTTCTCCGGCGCATAGATGAAACGGCGCGACCCGCCGCCCCAATAGATGAAGCCCTGGGTGATGCGCACGGCCAGCATCGCGATCGCAGCACTGCGCCAGTAGCGCTCGCCAATCGCGGCAGCGGCGGGATGCACCGGCGTTCTTTCCATCGCGGCTGCCGTCATGGTGATCTCCTTGAAGAGAGGCGTTATAGCAAATTCGGATGCTTCAGGGACGGGCCCTGAGATCCCAAGTGAACCACAGAGGCACAGAGACACGGAGGGAGCCAGCTGAACGAGGCCCTTTGCGGCCGCGTCCCTATTGGCCTCGCCCTTTGGGCAAGGCCAAGACAATAGATCCAAGGGATCCACAGGCGGTGCAGCGCCCCGCCCTCTCTGTGCCTCTGTATCTCTCGACGGAAACGAGGTCAGGACCGTGCGACGGCGACGCCGGTATCGTCCACGCGGGTCACGACGAGGTTGAGGATGCCGGGGCGGGATTGGCGGCCGGTGTTGGCGATGATCTGGTCACCTTCGCGCAGCAGCTCCTGCGCGGAATCGAAATAGCCGTTGCCGAGGAGATCGTCGGCGGCGGTGCGGTAGTGCCAGAGGGTGAAGCCATTGGCATAGGCCAGAACGCTGAGCTCGCGCGCGGCAAAGGACATGGTCGTTTCTCCCTGGGTTGATGGGAGAATTATACGCAAATTACGTTAAACTGTCAAGCCTCTCAGCCCGGCTCGCCCGATCCGGTGATGCGGTGGACGCGCTTCACCTTGGCGGCGAGCAGGCGGATCTCCTTGGCCGGGTTGAACTGGGCGAGCACGAGGTGATCGTCGTTGCGCCGCACGAACTGCTTGATCAGGCATTGCCCGTCGGCGAGCTCGACGGCGACGAAGCAGCCGCGGGTGATGGGGCGGTTGGGATTCACATAGAGCATCTCGCCGGCGTAGTAGCGGGGCTCCATGGATTCGCCGTCGACATAGAGGGCGAAGGCGTTGGAGACGCCGCCGAGGCTGGGCGGGCGGACGACATATTCCTTGGCCTCGCCCTCGTTGAAGTAGAAGCCTTCGGCACCGCCTTTGACCGCACCCATGACAGGCAGATCGCGCAGCGGCACGGTGGGAATGTCGATAGGCCGCGGCAGGAATCCGGGTCGCTCGGCGGCGGTTTTCCCAGGTGCCAGGCCAGGGTCGGCACCGACGCCGGCCAGCGCCAGCACATCGGCAGCGGGCACCCCGCGCGGGGCGAAGACATCGGCCAGCAGCCGGGCGAGATCCAGCGGCAGATAGGGCCGGCGATAGCGGTCCTCGTAATGCTGGTAGCGGGTGAGGGTCCAGCCGAGGGCCTCGGAGACCGCGCGCATGGTGAGCCCGGCGCGCTCGCGGAGGAGCTTGAGGCGGCGGGCGGCTTGGGAAATCTCGGACATAGCCGCATTATACGCAAAAAACAGAAGATATCCACAGGTTTTGCGGTTGACGAATTCCCGTTTTACGCATAGCGTAAATATATGACCGCAAAATGCATCAACGAACCTCGCCGGTCTGCCTCCGCCCCCCGTTCCTGTCTCTGCTGCCGCAAGGCCTTCGCCAGCGCGGGGCTCCATGAGCGGGTCTGCCCCCGCTGCAAGGAGTCGGAGGAATGGCTGGTGGGTGCGGCCGAATTTCAACTGGCGCCGGCCGAGGCGCGGATATCGGGAGAATAGGAATGGCCCTGGTGATCGACCTGCCGCCCTCGGAGACCCTGCGCCCGGATCAGGCGGTGGGCGAGCTTGCGAAGCTCGACTGGCAGGAGGTGATCGGTATCGGCATCACCTCGGAAGGCGAGTTCGAGGTGATCAACAGCGAGATGACGGCCGAGCGGGCGCTTTGGCTGATCGAGTGGGCCAAACGATGGGCCATGGGCCTCGAGGTGGAGGAGTAGGGGCATGACGAGTGCATGGCGCAAGCGCGGCAGGCCGCGCCTCGACCGGCCGAGCAACGATCAGGGAACGCCGGAGCAGCAGGCGAAGCG
>DATHQQ010000657.1:0-3024 GCA_035482595.1 Verrucomicrobiia bacterium | reverse complement strand
TCGGGCAGATGCTCGGGATAGATCTCGCTCTTGTCCGGCGCGATGACGAAGACGAAGCGGATGCCTTGGGAGGCCAGCCAGTCATGCAGATGGTCCAGGCTCCGGGTCCAGGCCTCGATCTCCCACTAGCCGAGGAGCCTGAGGCCCGAATGCTGCTCGATGTCGTTGCGCCAGTAGAGCCAGTCGTCCTTGCCCAGCAGCGCCACCCGATTGCCGCCGCCCGGCAGGCGCACCGCGAAATTCAGCCGGTTGGCCGCCGCCAGCAGATAGGGCCGGAGGCCGAAGTGATCGGAGACATAGGAATCGATCTGGGCGCCGAAATTGCGCCAGGCGGTCAGCGTCGTCGGCAGCCGCGGCCGCTGCACGAGATTGCGCATCTCGTCGCGCGCGGTCGTCTGGGCGATTCCGGTCAGATGCAGCGTCACCGGCAGCAGGATGAAGGCGGCGAAGAGGAGGATGAGCAGCCGGTCGCTCCATCTTGCCGCGGGCGCCGCTGCCATGCTGTCGGTCTTCGCCATCCTTGCTCGGCCTTCCCTAGAATCGGAAATAGAGGAAGGGGTTGTAGGTGCCCAGCGCCAGCAGCATGGTGCAGAGCATCAAAAGCCCCAAGGGCAGAACGACCCCCGCCCCGGCGACGAAAAGGCGGGGCAGGGCTGCCGTTTCGCTCCAGCGCGACAAACGGCTCGTGAGCCAGGGCAAGGTCGGCAGCGAGCCGATGAAAGCGGCGATGAAGGCCAGGACCACATCGGTGGAGAGGAACCAGGCGGCCCCGAAGGTCGTCTCTCCAGGATGGCCGAGCCCGGCCATGATCTTCAGATAGGTCATCGCATGTGGGAAATCCGGCGAGCGGAACATCACCCAGCCGATCACCACCACCAGCAGGGCATAGGCATGGGCGATGGGGCTCGGCAGACGCGCGAGCACCCGCCCCAACCCCATGCGCTCGATGACGAGGAAGAGCCCGTGCCACAACCCCCAGATGACGAAGGTCCAGGCCGCGCCATGCCAGAGGCCGCAGAGGAAGAAGACGATGATCAGATTGCGATAGGTGGTCAGCGCGCCTTCGCGATTGCCTCCAAGGGGGATGTAGACATAGTCGCGAAACCACTGCGACAGCGTGATATGCCAGCGCCGCCAGAACTCGGTGATCGACTTGCTGATATAGGGATAGTCGAAATTGCGCGGGAAATGCAGGCCCAGCGCCCGGGCGAGGCCGATCGCCATCAGCGAATAGCCGGAGAAGTCGAAATAGAGCTGCAGGCCATAGGCGATGGCGCCGATCCAGGCGACGGGCGCCGTCACCATATCGGTGGGGAGCGCGAAGATCCGGTCGGCGGGCAACGCCAATGTATTGGCGATCAGAGTCTTCTGGGCCAGGCCGATGACGAAGATCCGGATGCCCTCGGCGATGTCCTCCATGGTCTCGCGCCGTCCATGCAGCTCGCCCACGATTGTCTTGAAGCGCACGATGGGCCCCGCGATCAGCTGCGGGAACATGGTGATGTAGAGGGCCAGCGCCAGCAGATTGCGCTCCGCCTTGACGTCGCGGCGATAGACGTCGATCAGATAGGAGAGGGCGTGGAAGGTGAAGAAGGAGATGCCGAAGGGTAGCGCCAGGGGCCAGTGCTGCAGCGGATGCGCGCCGAAGAGATGAAGGACCGGCGCCAGCTGGGCCATGAGGAAGCCGCCATATTTGAACAGCCCCAGCACGCCCAGATTGACGGCGATGGCGATGGAGATCCAGCGCTTGCTCCCGGGGCCGCGCCTGGCCGATTCATTCTCGATCAGGATGGCGAAGCGGTGGTTGTAGGCGACGCAGGCCAGCAGCAGGAAGAGATGCGGTCCCTCCCCCAGCGTGTAGAAGATCAGGCTGAAAACCAGGAATACCGCATTGCGGAAGGGCAGAGCGAAATAGGCCAGCAGGAACAGCGGCAGAAAATAGAAAAGGAAGGCAATCGAGCTGAAGACCATACAGGGCCCGCAAGTTGCTAAGGGGTGGCCTGCTTATCCCAAAATTCGGGACGAATTTTGGGGCAGGACACCCGCGAATCGGTCGCGCGGGGTTAACATGACGCGCTGCCGGACGCAAAGGAAAGCGGGCTGGCGAACGGATTTCGCAGGCGCGCCATGGCGTTAGCTCAATCGGCGACGGTCATTGGCCGCTTGATTTCCAGCCGGTCAGATGCGATAGACCGCGACCTCCAAAAGGTCAGGGAAATGAGCTGAATGGCGACCGCCTTGCCGCAGTCACCGATCGCGCGATCGCCGATGCGCCTTCTGGGTCTGCTCGATCGCGCGGCGGCCAGCCATCGGGTCGCCATCCTCCTGCTGACCATCGTCACCTTGCTTGCGATCCTGCCCGGCTTCTTCGGGATCCCGCCGATCGATCGCGACGAGGCGCTCTTCGCCCAGATCAGCAAGCAGATGGTCGAGACCGGCGACTACGTCGATATCCGTTTCCAGGACCAGGATTTCTACAAGAAGCCCGCCGGCATCAACTGGCTCCAGGCCGCCGTGGTGAAGAGTGCCGTGGCGCTGGGCATGCCCTCGGCGATGAACAGCATCTGGGCCTATCGCATCCCTTCTTTGATCGGCGCGGTCGCCGCGGTCCTGCTGGCTTATTGGACGGCGCTAGCGTTCGTCGGCCGCCGCCCCGCCGTGCTCGCCGCGCTCATGCTCGCGGTCTCGGTCATGTTCGACCTGCAGGGCCGTCTCGCCCGCACCGACGAGGTGTTGATGGCGGTCTTCCTCGCCGCCCTCGGCGCCATGGCGCGGATCTATCTGGCGGAGCGCCGAGCGCCTGGGAGCGTCAAAGGCCGGCTGCTGCCCGCCGTCTTTTGGACCGCCATGGCCGCCGGCGTGCTGCTGAAGGGCCCCTTCATCCTGCTGTTCATGGGGCTGATCGGGGCCGTCCTCGTGGTGACCGACCGCTCGCTCCGCTGGGTCTGGGCGCTGCGGCCGATCGCGGGCGTCATCTGGCTGGTGGTTCTCCTGTTGCCCTGGGTCGCGGCCATCGTCAGCCGC
>DATHQQ010000656.1:0-7540 GCA_035482595.1 Verrucomicrobiia bacterium | reverse complement strand
TCGCCTCGTCATCCACCACGGCAACGATATCGAGGCTGTCCTGCGCTGGCGACACCTTCGCTCCGACGGCGGAGATCAGGAGCACGAGGGCAAGCAGAAGGCACGATCGGCGCACGGACGGCGAGGCTCCCAAAGGTTTTTCGCTCCGCCTATTATAAGCAGAACCCCTTAAGCGCAACAGGCCAGCCAGGCGCAACCGGCCAGCCGGGCCCAACCGGTCAGAAGGAGAAGCCATAGGACCCCAGGTTCTTGAACCCGATGGTGAGCATGACGCTTGTGCTGGGCTGGATGCTGCTCTGCGTATAGTTGTTGACCGCGGCGACGAGGCTCACCGAGATGCAGTCGTTCCTGTAGTTCACGCCCCCTCCATATGCGAGGTTCTGATTGGTCTCCAGATCGCGCCGTCCTAAGAAGAAGACGGACCAGTTGTCGTCGATCTGGGAGGAGATCGTACCATAGATCTCCTGGGCCGTGCCGCTGGCGGAGATCGCGGGGTTGACCCCATTGAGGAAGATATAGCTGATATTGGCGTTGAGCCGGGGGGTCCCCAGCCGGGCCGTGACCTCCTGGCGCCGGAACCCGCCGGTCGAGGCGTCGACCCGGAAGCGGTAGGTCACGTCGAAGGCCTGGTTCGGCGCGACCGTCACCGCTCCCACGACATCGCTGAAATTGCCGCCGATATCGACCCCTTGGTCATAGGCGGTGGCACCGCCGACCTGGTAGCTCTGCCCCAGGAAGAAGCTGGTGCTGCCGCCGTCGTCGCCGATGATGCTGTATCTGGCGCCGTAGTTGAACCGCTGCCCGCTGTCCGCGATGTCGTAGCCGGTGACCCGGCTGGGGTCGAACAGGTTCGTCTCGTCCAGCTGGAAGTCCTGGCTGTCCTCATTGGGAATGGTGGTGGGATTGCCGTCGTTGGGGGCGAGAATGGCCGAGAAGATCGGCTCGAAGATCTGGGTCGTATGGCCCGTGCGGCGCTGGAAGGGGTAGCGCCAGTCGAAGGCCAGCTGGGGAAAGATGCGGCCGGTGAAGCCGTTGAAGGTGGCGACGGACGGATCGGGTGCGGGATCCGTGTTCGATGCCGTGTCCACGTCGTTCACCCAATAGCCGTCGGCGCGCACGCTGAGCGTCAGCTTGTAGATGTCGCCCGCCGGCGCGATATAAGGCAGCGTCCAGGCGACCTGGCCCACGAGCCGGCGGCTGTCCGTTCCCGAGATGCGGCTGAGGATCATGGTGTTGAAATTCGCCGACCAATACGCGCCGAACTGATTGGGCTCGCCCACCAGATCGTAGTTGATGATCGGGGTGATGATCGGCAGCTCCGAGTTGGGCGTGCCGTTCTGGAGCATGTTCTGGAAACTCCAGGCCTGTATGGAGGCGTAGCTGCGGCTCTGGAACCCTTCGCCATAGATCTCGCTGTTGAGGGAGCTGTTGTACTGGCCCGGCAGACCGAACAATTGCAGGAAGGCGGGATTGGTCACCCGGTTGATGTCGAATCCCGCGCGCCAATTGTTGGATACGTCGAACTGGCCGACGGCGGCCACATAGCCCTCGGGTTGGGTTCCGTTATCGGGAATCGTGGCGCCATTGGCATTCTGGTAGTTCGAGAGGTTGATGTCGGTCCCGGCGAAATCAACCGTGATCTTCCCGTCGACAAGCCGCTGGCGGTATTCGCCGACGAGGACGGGCGGGGCCTTGCTGTTGATCAACGGCGTGATCGTCAGATCCTTGTCCGGCGCGATGGCCCAGAAATAGGGCTGCCGGTACTGGAATCCGAAGTTGCTCGACTGGCCGATCACCGGGGTCAGGAATCCGCTCTTGCGCTTCACCGAGGGGTCCGGCATGGAGAAATAGGGCGTGAAGATGACCGGGACGCCGAAGATCTCCATCCAGGCGTCGTGATAGACGATCTCATGCTCGTCGTTGTCATGCACGATCCGCCGGGCCGCGAGCTGCCAGATCGGCGGCGACATGCTGTCGGGCTTGTCGACACAGGGGCGGCAGGGCGAGTAGACGCCCTTGTTGAATTCGTCGGTCGGCCCCTTGCGGTCGGCATGCACGGCGGCGATGCGCGACTTGTCGTTCAGCAGCACCTTGATGTTCTTGATGACGCCGTCCTTCAGGTCGTCCGTCACCTCCATGTAGTCGGCGAAGACGACATTGCCCGACTGATCCATGAGGGCGGCGTTGCCGCTGGCCGTGACCGTCTTCGTCCGCTCGTTATAGGTGAGCGTGTTGGCGGTCAGGACCCGCTCGCCCTGCGACACCTCGACATGGCCGCTGGCAACGACGACGCCCAGATCGCGATCGTAGGTTACCTGATCGGCGGTGATGAGGACGGGACCCTTGCCGGGCGTAATCTGGAGTTGCTGCGCGAGCGCGCTCGGCACCCAGAGCAGCATGAAGGCAATGATCCAGCCCCGGAGCCTCCCCTGTGGCAAGACTTAACCGTCCTCGACATAGAGCAGCAATGTAATGCCCAGAATCGCCGTGACCGCTGCCGGCCCCCAGGCAGCGAGAGCCAGCGGCATGCTCGAATTGACCCCGAGCGCCGCCGCAAGACTCGAGAGGAAATAGAGCAGGAAACCCGACATCGCACCAGCACCGATCGCGAGCGGCAGGCCTCCGAAACGCGGCAGGCGCAAGCCGAAGGAGGTCGCCAGCAGGATGATGCCGACGAACAGGAGCGGCGTGGCCAGCAGGCGCTGGTATTTGAGGCGATGGGCGCGGGACGGCAGGCCCGAAGCCTCGAGGATGGAGATGAAGCCGGGCAGCTTCCAGAAGGACAGGGTGCTGGCGGCCGCAAAGCTCTCCATCAGCTGGTCGTAGGTGAGCTTCGCCGGTACGGTCATCTTGGCCAGATGCTGCGGCGGCTTGTTCGGCTCGATGATCTGCACGTCCTGAAGAATCCATCCCTGATCGCGCAGCACCGCATTGGCCGCATCGATGCGCCGCGTGAAATGGTCGTTGGCGTCGAAGCTGAGCAGGACGACCTTGTCGAACTTGGATTGGGTCTGGTCCATGCCCCGGGCGTTGAGGATGTAGCTCGACGTGTCCGAGGCCTGGCGCAGCCAGAGTCCCGAGGTGCTGGCCGTCACCATCATGGGATCGAGGCTGTTCATATATTGCTTCTGCATCTGCTCGTAGCGCTCCGTCGAGGAGGCCGCCAGAGAATCGAAGGCCCCCACTCTGACGACGCCGACCACCAGACCCAGCAGCAGCGCGGGCAGCAGCACCTGCCAGATCGAGGCGCCGCTGGCGCGCACGATGATGAGCTCGCTGGTCCGCGAGAGCTGGGTGAGACATCCGAGCGTCGCCGCCAGCAGGCCGAAGGGCATCACTTCCTGGGCGGTCGCGGGCAGCTTCAAGATGGCCATGAGCATGACGAGGGCGAAGGTGACATCCGGCTTGTCGGCGGAACGGCGCAGGAGCTCGATGGAATCGCCGAGCAGGGTGATGCAGCCGAGAAGCAACGAGACCCCGAGCAGCCAGGCGAAGAAACGGCCGCCGATATAGAGCGTGAGGGTCGGCGAAAGCGCGGTTTTCATGCCGCCACCCGCGGCAGCATCGATGTGCGGCGGAGCAGGAACCAATAGCAGATCGCAATCGAGATCGTGGGCAGCAGATAGACCAGCGGCGCCAGGACGGGCAGGCGCTGGGTTGCGCTGCGCAGCACGAAGGAGAGCACGAGGAACAGCCCCGCGCCGGCGACGGCGACGACCATCTGCTTGTTCTGGCCCTGGCGAGGCAGGCCGCTGGAGATGAGGCAGACCGCGGCGATCAGCGCCATGGCCGCGGAATAGAGAGGCTCGGCGATGCGCCGGTGCGCTTCGGCCAGCAGCCGTTCGCGCGAGGCCTGATCGATGGCGCCGGTTCCGGCGAAGAGCTCGTCGAGATAGAGCTCCTCGATCTGGCGCGGGCGGGGGCCGGAATTATGGCCGAGGAAGCCGCCGAGCCCGACCTCCGTCTGGTCGAAATAGAGGACGGAGACCTGGCCGTTCTTATTGTTGGTCTCCTGATAGGTGCCGCGCTGGAGAATGGCCCGGGGGCCGCTGGCGCCGCTGCGGATGACGCCCCGTTCGGCCGTGTAGATCAGGCGCTTGTCCCTGTCCCGGGAGTCATCGACGATGATGCCGCTCAGTCCGCCGACCCGATCGCGATTATGGGCGAAAAAGGTGACGCCTGGCGTCAGGTCGGTGAAGACCCCGGCCTCGATAAGCACGCTCGCAAGATTATTGGCGACTTGCTCCTGGATATCGTGATAGTCGCGCATCGATCCCGGAATGGCGTAGAGCGTCAGGCCGTAGCCGATCACCGACATCGCCAGGCCGAAGATGACCGCCGGCTGGGCCAGGGCCTGGTTGCTGATCCCTGCGCTCCGCATGATCACCATCTCGCTGTCGGCGTTCAGCCGCTGATAGACGAACAGCACGGCGATGAAGACCGCGACGGGGAGCAGGAGCGCGATCAGGCCCGGCAGCAGCAGCACCAGGAACTTCAGTGCCAGGCCGATCGACAGCCCCCGGTTGACGATGACGTCGAGCAGGCGCAGCGACTGGCTGAGCCAGATGGCGAGCGTCAGGCCCGCCACGGTCATGGCCGCCGCCACGGTCATCTGGCGAATGATGTAGAATCGCAGGCGCTGCATTGTGGGCGCATGATAGGCCGGACCTCCCGCCGGTTCATAGGGCTTCGATGCCCATTAAAATTAGGTCACTCGCGACCCAGGGGCGCGCCTCTTCGGGCAGGTTCCGCGGGCGGCGGCGCGGCCGCGTGGGCGGTCGCCCAGACGGCTTTGCTCCGGCGCATCGCTGTGCTAGAGGACACTGCCCGTTTTGGGGTTCCGCAGGAGAGTTTCGATGAAAATTGCTTTCGCCAAGTCTGAGCTGCCGAGCGCCGGCACCATCGTCGTCGGCGTGCTGGAAGAGCATCGGCTGACGCCGACGGCCCAGCAGCTCGACAAGCTGACCAAGGGAGCCATCGGCCGGGCGCTCAGCGTCGGTCGCTTCAAGGGCCGGCCCGACGAGCAGCTCGCCATCCTGGCGCCCCCGGGGATCGACGCGGCGCGGATTCTGCTGATTGGGCTCGGCAAGGCCGATGCCCTCAATGCGGCGACCCTGCTGGCCATCGGCGGGCGGATCGCTGCCGCCCTCAATTCCGCCGGCGAGCATGCTGGTAGCGTGGCTGTAGACGAGATCGCCGGCGCACAGATCAGCACCAGCGAGATGGCGGCCCATCTGGCGCAGGGCGCCCGGCTGCGCGCCTATCGCTTCGACAAATACCGGACGCGCGAGAAGCCCGAGCAGAAGCAGACGCTGAAGCGCCTCAGCTTCATGCTGGAGGATCACGCTGCGGCGAAGAAGGCCTTCGATCCCCTGGAGAAGATCGCCGAGGGCGTGGCGCTGACCCGAGATCTCGTCTCCGAGCCGGCCAATGTCATCTATCCCGTGACTCTCGCCGAGCGGGCGAAGAAGCTCGCCGATCTCGGCGTCCATGTCGAGGTGCTGGGCGAGAAGCAGATGAAGAAGCTCGGCATGGGGGCGCTTCTGGGCGTCGGCCAGGGCTCGGCGCAGGAATCCCAGCTCGTGATCATGCAGTGGCGCGGCGGCGCCGATGCCAAGCAGCGGCCCATCGCCTTCGTCGGCAAGGGCATCACCTTCGACACCGGCGGCATCTCGATCAAGCCGGCCCAGGGCATGGAGGACATGAAATGGGACATGGCCGGGGCCGGCACGGTGATCGGCCTCATGCATGCATTGGCCGCGCGCAAGGCCAAGGTCAATGTCGTCGGTATCGTCGCGGCGGCGGAGAACATGCCCTCGGGCACCGCGCAGCGCCCGGGCGATATCGTGACCTCCCTCTCCGGCCAGACCATCGAAGTCATCAACACCGATGCGGAGGGTCGGCTCGTTCTCGCCGATGCGCTTTGGTACTGCCAGGAGCAGTTCAAGCCGCAGGCGGTCGTCGATCTGGCGACGCTGACCGGCGCCGTCATCGTTGCGCTCGGCAATGTGCATGGCGGGCTCTTTTCCAACAACGACACCTTGGCCGAGCGCCTTGCCGCCGCCGGCAAGGCGACGGGCGAGCTGCTGTGGCGCCTGCCGCTGGCCGATGCCTATGACAAGCAGATCAACAGCGACGCCGCCGATATGAAGAACGTCGGCGGGCGCAACGGCGGCAGCATCACCGCGGCGCAGTTCCTGCAGCGCTTCATCAAGGATACCCCCTGGGCCCATCTCGACATCGCCGGCATGGCCTGGTCGGACAAGGATGCGCCGACCGTCCCGAAAGGGGCGACGGCCTTCGGCGTGCGGCTGCTCGAGCGCCTGGTGGCCGACCACTACGAGGAGCGGTGAGCGAGATCCGCTTCTATCACCTGCAGCGCATGCGGCTGGAAGCGGCGCTGCCGAAGATGCTGGAGCGCGTGCTCGAGCGCGGCGATCGCGCCGTGGTCATGCTGGGCTCGGAGGAGCGGGTCGAAGCACTGGCGGCCCATCTCTGGACCTATAACGACCGCGGCTTCTTGCCGCATGGGACGGCGCAGGACGGCTTCGCCGCCGAGCAGCCGATCTGGCTCACGGTCAAGGACGAGAATCCCAACGGCGCTCAAGTGCTGCTTCTCGCCGACGGCGCCGAGAGCGACCGGGTCGGCACCTTCCGCCTCTGCGTCGAGCTGTTCGACGGCGGCGATGAGCAGGCGGTGGCCGCCGCCCGCCGGCGCTGGGCGGCCTATAAATCGGCCGGCCACGCCCTCAGCTATTATCAGCAGACCGACGCCGGCGGCTGGGAGCAGAAGGCGATCGCTTAGCGCCAGCTAGACGACGGTTCTCCGTGCAGGTTGATCCATTTCTTCCGTCATTTCCGCTTTCGCGGGAATGACGGAAGAGATAGGCCGACCTACGCGCTATTCCGCGTCCGCTGCCTCGCGCTGGCTTTCGGCGGTGAGCCAGGCCTCCTCGGCCGCCGCGATCTTCTTCTTGATCTCGCTCAGCTCGAGCTGAAGCCGCATCAGCTGGTTCGTCGGCCCGCCATAGACCTCGGGATCCGCCAGCTTGGCCTCGATGAGTTTGCGCCGCCCCTCCAGCTCGCGCAGGCGCCGCTCCGCGCTCTGGGCGGCTTTGCGCAGATGGGCGGTCTGGGCCCGGGCCTCGGCCGCCTGGCGGCGCTTCTCCTTGCGATTGCCGTTCTCGGGGCGGCCCTCGCCCTCGGGGCGGTCGGAGTCCTTCTCGCGCGCCTTCTCGCGGCGCTGCTCCAGCAGCAGGCGGCGGTAATCCTCCAGATCACCATCGAAGGCCGTGCAGCGGCCATCGGCGACGAGCCAGAGCCGGTCGGCGGTGAGGCCGATCAGGTGCGGGTCGTGGCTCACCAGCACGACGGCGCCCTCGTATTCGTTCAGCGCCTGCACCAGCGCTTCGCGCGCATCGACGTCGAGGTGGTTGGTCGGCTCGTCGAGCAGCAGGATATGGGGCGCCTCGCGCGTCATCAGGGCAAAGAGCAGCCGTGCCTTCTCCCCGCCCGAGAGCTTGCCTACGGCGGTGTCCGC
>DATHQQ010000655.1:0-2941 GCA_035482595.1 Verrucomicrobiia bacterium | reverse complement strand
AGGGCGGCACCAGGCCGTTCAGTGCTGCCAGGGCCGCTACGGTCGTCCCATTATGCCGCGCAATGCGGGTCAACGTATCGCCGGCGACGACGACATAGCCCGTCCCGGCACCGGGCGCGCCGCGGCCGGGAATGAACAGCGTCTGGCCCTGCTGCAGCGCATAGGGATAGACCAGATGATTGGCCGCGATCAGGGCCTCGACCGGCATGTTGAACTGCTGAGCGACGCTATCGATCGTATCGCCGGCGATCACGGTGTAGTTCTGCGCCTCGCCGATCTTGTAGCTCGCCGGTCCGCTCGGCGGCAAGGTCACCGAGCCACCGCCGTAATTGCTGCAGGCCGCGAGCGCCAGCAGGAGAAGGAGGCCGAGCGCTCCCCGCGATGTCATCCCCGGGCCCGCTCCTGCGGTACGCCCGGAAGAAGCGGAACGAAGCGAACGTCGCATAGCTTCTCCGTGTCGATGCCCTCCTCGCGACGCCGAATCTTGAACAGTTCCTGATCACCGCGTTCGGGTCCGATAGGCAGAACCATGATGCCGCCGACCGCGAGCTGCTCCAACAGCGTCTCGGGCGGCTTGGCCGCGGCGGCGGTCACAATGATCCGATCGAAAGGCGCCTGGGCCGGCCATCCCTTCATGCCGTCGCCGGCGATGGCGGTGATGTTGTTGATCCGAAGCTTGGCGAAGCGCTGCTCCGCCTCCTGCAGCAGGGGCCGGTGGCGCTCGATGGTATAGACCCGGCGCGAGAGGCGCGACAGCACCGCCGCCTGATAGCCCGAGCCGGTGCCGATCTCGAGAACCTTGTGCCGTGGTGTCAACTCGAGAGCCTGGGTCATCAAGGCGACGATCTGCGGCTGGCTGATGGTCTGGCCCTGGCCGATAGGCAGCGCCTTGTCTTCATAGGCCTGGTCGTGGAAGGACTCCGGCACGAAATCCTCGCGCGGAATCCGCTCCACGGCGGCGAGCACGGCGGTGTCGTTGATGCCGCTGCGCCGCAGCAGCATGATCAGCCGTATCTTGCGGGCCGCGAGGCTCATGGAAAGGCCTCGGCCAGCCGGCGCGCCATGGCGCCATGGGTCAGATCGAGATGCAGCGGCGTGATGGCGATGGCCCCGGTCCTGACCGCCCAGAGATCCGTGCCGCTGCCCACCGGATTGTCGGTGGTGAAATCGCCGATCCAGAGGAATTTGCGGCCGGTCGGGCCCACCGCATGGGCGACCTCGATATTCGCCGCCCGGCGGCCCTGCCGCACGACTTGCATTCCGGTGATGTCACCCTTGGCGATATAGGGAAAATTGACGTTCATCAGCACGCCCTCGGCCCAAGGGACCGAGACCAGGCGGCGGACGACATCGGGGCCATGCTTCAGTCCCAAGCGCCAGGTGATATGCTGCCCGTGGCGCAGCTGGCTCATGGCGATGGCGCGGATCCCGAGCAAGGTGGCCTCCATCGCCGCGGCGACCGTGCCCGAATAGGTGACATCCTCGCCCATATTGCTGCCGCGGTTGATGCCCGAGAGCACGAGATCGGGCCGGCGCCCTTCGAGTAGATGGTTGACGGCGATGAGCACGCAGTCCGTCGGCGTCCCGTCGACGGCGAAGCGCCGCTCCCGGATCCGGCGCACCTCCAGCGGACGGCGCACCGTGAGCGAGTGCCCCGCCCCGCTCTGCTCCATCTCCGGCGCCACGACCCAGACATCGCGCGAGAGCTTGCGCGCGATCCGCTCGATGATCTTCAACCCTGGCGCGTTGATGCCGTCGTCATTGGTGACGAGGATGCGGGCGTGCTTGAGATCGAGCGGTGCTTTACTCATCGGCCTTGATGGCGGCGGCGCCGCCCATGTAGTTCCTGAGGACGTGGGGCAAGGCGATGGAGCCGTCGGGCTGCTGATAATTCTCCAAAATGGCGATCAGCGTCCGGCCGACGGCAAGTCCCGAGCCGTTCAGCGTATGGACGAAGCGCGTGCCCTTGGCGCCGGGCTCGCGGAAGCGGGCCTTCATCCGTCGGGCCTGGAAATCGCCGCAGTTGGAGCAGCTGGAGATCTCGCGATAGCGCCCCTGGCCGGGCAGCCAGACCTCGATGTCATAAGTCTTGGTCGCAGCGAACCCCATATCACCGGTGCAGAGCATCATGGTGCGGAAGGGCAATTCCAGCCGCTTCAGCACCGTCTCGGCGCATTCCGTCATGCGCTCATGCTCCTCGTCGGCGCGCTCGGGATGGGCGATGGAGACGAGCTCGACCTTGCTGAACTGATGCACGCGGATCATGCCGCGGGTGTCCTTGCCCGCCGCCCCCGCCTCGGAGCGGAAGCAGGGGGTATAGGCCGTGAAGCGCAGCGGCAGGGAGGCTGCGTCAAGGATCTGATCGGCCACCAGATTGGTCAGCGGCACCTCGGCCGTGGGGATCAGCCAGAAATCGCCGGAGACCCGGAACAGATCCTCGGCGAACTTCGGCAGCTGGCCGGTGCCGTAAAGCGCGGAATCGCGGACCATATAGGGCGGGGAGATCTCGCTATAGCCGAACTCCGTCGTATGGATATCCAGCATGAAGGCGGCGAGCGCGCGCTCCAGCCGCGCCAAGGCTCTCTTCAGCACCACGAAGCGCGCCCCGGCCAGTCGCGCCGCCGTCTGGAAATCCATCAGCCCCAGGGATTCGCCGAGCTCGAAATGCTGGCGCGGCGCATTGAGGCGGGCCGCCGGCACCTGTTGGGGATCGCCATGGCGGCGGACCTCGATATTCGCCGTCTCGTCCGCACCTTCCGGCACCTCCGGCGCCGGCAGGTTGGGGATCGTGGCCAGCAGGGCCTCGATGACGGCCCCCCTCTCGCGCTCGGCCTGCTCGGCCGCCGGCATGGATTCCTTGATCCGGGTGACCTCGGCCGCCGCCGCCGCGGCGGCCTCCGCCTGGCCTTTGGCCCTCAGCCCGCCGATCTCCTTGGACACA
>DATHQQ010000654.1:0-10228 GCA_035482595.1 Verrucomicrobiia bacterium | reverse complement strand
TGAGCCAGGATCAAACTCTCAGGTTGACCTTGAATCTCCCACCCCAGACAAGCCCAAACCAGCGAACCAGTTCAAGCCAACCCAGGACAGAACACCCAAAATCGGGATCCCGTTACTTCTAAACGCGCTCTCGTCACGAAGAACCAAACCAAGCAAAACCCCCAGATCGCTCCAGAGACCCGCACAGGTCCAATTCCCCGCTTCCAGAAACACGCAAAGCAACAGGTCCAATGAACCAGCCATAAGCCGACCCAAGACCGCCGCCCGCGCATCCCTTCTCTACATACCAACAATGTCAAACAGCGACGCCGCGCTTCAGCCAGAGCATTCTTGCTGCTTGCGCGGCGGGCCGGCCTTATACGTCGCCCCCAATAGGGTGTCAAACGAATTATGCCGGTCTTGTGACACCCCCGCCGTGAATTCGCGGCGGCGTCATTACCTCTTTGATTCAATGGTAATTTTTGGGGTTGACGAAAGAGCCCGACGCCGCCCATTCTGCCCGCCGATAGCTGCGTCGGTCGGCCATGCTTTTTCTGCATGAGTCGCGCCGGCTGGGGGGAGATGGGCGGACAGGGGTTCAACCCTGCCGTCCGAACCATTGAACCGAGGGGAACAGTCGTTGCGACCCAGAGCCCGCGTAGCCGCCCAAAGGCCCTTTTCCCGTAGCTCCCTCATTCTCGCCTTCGGCATCGCCTTCGTGGGCCTCGCCATCTCCCTGGGGCCAACCAAGCCGGATTTCCATATTTCCTGGCATACGCCCGTCATCGAGATCCCGGCCTTCGGTGATTTCGACCAGCAGCTGGCCCAGAAATACCTCCTCTTGCCCTCGGTGCCGGTCGACAGCGAGTCCACGCCCCTGCTCGATCCCGGGCTTCACGCCCTCGCAGTGGCTCCCCGTACCCCTGCGCCGGCCGTCCAGACCGCGGCGGTCACGCCCGTCGCAGCCCCACCCGTCGCGGTCCCACCGGTTGCCGCTGCACCCCTCGCCGCCCTGCCCCTGGCCGCCCTGCCCCCAGCCGCTGCGGCGGCGGTCCCGGCCGCGGACCCGGGCGCGGCTCTCGCCGCTCAGTTCGCCGGCACCCAGCCGGATACCAGCACCCCCTCACCCCTTTCGGCCGCGGTCGAGCAAGTCATCCAGATCGAGAAGGGCGACACGCTGATGTCGGTCCTGACCGACGCCGGCATCCCCAACAACGAAGCCCATGCGGCGGTCATGGCCTTGAGTGATATCTTCTCGCCCCGCGCCCTGAAGCCGGGCCAGCCGATCAAGCTCACCTTGGCCTCCGACGATCAGCCGGATGGGAACGCCGGCGCCGCCGACCAGCCGATCCTGCACCTCATGGCCCTCACCTTGGACCCCTCGGTCGAGAAGCATGTCGAGCTCACCCGCAGCCTGGACGGCGCCTTCTCGGCCAAATCCAAGGATGTGCCGCTCGAAATCGAGACGACGCGGGCGGTCGGCACCATCCAGACCAGCCTCTTCGAGGCCGGACAGGCCGAGGGCGTGCCCGTTGCGATCATGGGTGAGGTCATCCACGCCTTCAGCTATGACGTCGACTTCCAGCGCGATTTCCAGCCCGGCGACAAATTCGAGATCGTCTACAAGCGCTACCTGAACGAGGCGGGCGAACTGGCGAAATCCGGCGACATCGACTTCGCCTCTCTCACCCTCAGCGGACGCGAGCTGAAGCTTTATCGCTATACCCTGCCGGACGGCCGCGTCGATTGGTTCAATCCCAAGGGCGATTCGGTGCGCAAGGCTTTGCTGCGCACGCCCATCGACGGCGCCAGGATCACCTCGGGCTACGGCGTGCGCGTGCATCCGATCCTGGGCTATTCGCTGATGCACAAGGGGGTCGACTTCGGCGCCCCGATGGGCACCCCGATCTTCGCTGCTGGCGATGGCGTCATCGCCCAGATCGGCCCCTACGCGGGCTTCGGCAATTACATCCGCGTCAAGCACAACGCGACCTACGCCACGGCTTACGGCCATATCAGCCGCTTCGCCGGCGGGCTTCATGCGGGCAGCCGCGTCAAGCAGGGCCAGGTGATCGCCTATGTCGGCATGACCGGCCGCGCAACGGGCCCGCATCTGCATTTCGAGGTGCTGATCAACGGGCGGCAGGTCAATCCGCAGAGTATCAAGCTGCCGACGGGCGAGAAGCTGCAGGGCAAGCAGCTGAAGCAGTTCCTCGCCTACGCCGCCAATCTGGACCGCCAGCGCCGCGATCTCGCCCAGAAGGCGCTCGTCGCCCAGGGGAATTAGACGGCTTGCGGTCACTATAAGCGCAGAGTAAAACGCCCCGGCCTTCTGCAAGATCGGGGCGTATTACTTTCAGCCGCTCAAGCCGGGGCGATCAGGCCGGGGCGATCAAGCCGCGGCCTCCGTGACCGTCTCGCCGTTGATCGCGAGCTTGCCGTCCTTGACCGAGACGTGGATCTTTTCGCCCGGCATGATGCGGCCTTCGAGGATGAGTCCGGCCAGCGGATTCTGCAGCTCGCGCTGGATCACCCGCTTCAGCGGCCGGGCGCCATAGACCGGATCGTAGCCGGCATTGGCGAGCCAGGTTCGCGCGCGGTCGTCGAGCTCGATGGTCATCTTGCGGTCCGCCAGCAACTGCTCCAGCCGCTTCAGCTGGATGTCCACGATGCCGCTCATCTGCTGGCGCGTCAGGCGGCGGAACAGCAGGATATCGTCCAGGCGGTTGAGGAACTCCGGCCGGAAGGCGGAGCGCACCACCTCCATGACCATCGGACGCAGCTTCTCGATATCCTCTCCCTCGGGCTGGCTGGCGATGATATCGCTGCCGAGGTTCGAGGTCAGGATGATGAGCGTGTTGCGGAAATCGACGGTCCGCCCCTGGCCGTCGGTCAGCCGTCCGTCATCCAATACTTGCAGCAGCACGTTGAAGACGTCGGGATGGGCCTTCTCGACCTCGTCGAACAGGATCACCTGATAGGGCCGCCGCCGCACCGCTTCCGTCAGCGATCCGCCCTCCTCATAGCCGACATAGCCCGGAGGGGCGCCGATGAGGCGTGCGACCGAATGCTTCTCCATGTATTCGGACATGTCGATGCGGATCATGGCCGTCTCGTCGTCGAACAGGAAAGCCGCGAGCGCCTTGGTGAGCTCAGTCTTGCCCACGCCGGTCGGCCCCAGAAACAGGAAGGAGCCGATGGGCCGGTTGGGATCCTGCAGGCCGGCGCGCGCACGCCGCACGGCGTTGGAGACGGCGACGATCGCCTCGTCCTGACCGACGACCCGCCGACGCAGCGCACCTTCCATATGGAGGAGCTTCTCGCGCTCGCCCTCCAGCATCTTGTCGACAGGAATCCCGGTCCAGCGCGAGACGATGGCGGCGATCTCACGCTCCCCCACCTCGTTCAGCACGCGGTGATGCTCGGCCGAATCGGCCTGCGCCAGCTTCTTGGTGAGCTCGGGAATGACGCTGTGGAGCAATTCGCCGGCTTTCTGGTAATCGCCCCTGCGCTGGGCCTGCTCCGCCTCGATGCGAACCTGATCCAGCTTCTCTTTGATCTCCTGGGCGCCGGCAAGTTGCTGCTTCTCCGCCTGCCAGGCGGCCGTCATATCGGCAGATTTCTTCTCCAGGGCCTGGATCTCGACCTCGAGCTGCTTCAGGCGCTCGGCGGAAGCGGCATCCGTTTCCTTCTTCAGCGCCTCACGCTCGATCTTCAGCTGGATGAGGCGCCGGTCGACCTCGTCGATCGCCTCGGGCTTGGATTCCATCTCCATGCGCAGCCGGCTCGCCGCCTCGTCCATCAAGTCGATGGCCTTGTCCGGCAGGAAGCGGTCGGTGATGTAGCGGTTGGAGAGGGTCGCCGCCGCGACGATCGCCGCATCGGAGATGCGAACGCCCTTGTGATGCAGCTCGTATTTCTCCTTCAGGCCGCGCAGGATCGAGATGGTATCGGCCACCGTCGGCTCCGACACGAAGACCGGCTGGAAGCGCCGAGCGAGAGCCGCATCCTTCTCGATATGCTTGCGGTACTCGTCCAGCGTCGTGGCGCCGACGCAATGGAGCTCGCCGCGGGCCAGCGCCGGCTTCAGCATGTTGGAGGCATCCATCGACCCCTCGGCCTTGCCCGCGCCCATCAGGGTATGGAGCTCGTCGATGAACAGGATGATCTCGCCCTCGGCAGAGCCGACCTCCTGCAGGACGGCCTTGAGTCGCTCCTCGAATTCGCCGCGATATTTCGCCCCGGCGATAAGGGCGCCGAGGTCGAGGGCCAGCAGGCGCTTGTCGCGCAGCCCCTCGGGCACGTCGCCGTTGACGATGCGTAGCGCCAGGCCTTCGACGATGGCGGTCTTGCCCACACCCGGCTCGCCGATCAGAACGGGGTTGTTCTTGGTGCGGCGCGCCAGGACCTGGATCGTGCGACGGATCTCCTCGTCGCGGCCGATGACCGGATCGAGCTTGCCTTCGCGCGCCGCAGCAGTCAGGTCGCGGGAATATTTCTTGAGGGCGTCATAGCCCTGCTCGGCGTTCTCGCTCGTCGCCTTCCGGCCCTTGCGGATCTGCTCGATGGCGGCGTTCAGCGACTGGGCCGTGATGCCGGCCGAAGCCAGGATCTCGGCCGAGGGCGTGCCCTTGGCCATGGTCAGGGCCAGCAGCAGGCGCTCGGCGGTGACATAGCTGTCGCCCGCCTTCTTGGCGATCTGCTCGGCGCTCTCGAAGAGCCGCGCCGTCTCGGGCGCCATATAGACTTGGCCGGCGCCGCTGCCCTCCACCTTGGGCAGCTTGGCAAGCTCGCGCTCCACGCCGGCAAGCGCCCGCTGAGGGTCGCCCCCGGCGGCGCGGATGAGATTGGAAGCGAGGCCTTCGTTGTCCTCCAGCAGGACCTTCAACAGATGCTCAGGCGTAAAGCGCTGGTGGCCGCTGCGCAGCGCCAGCCCCTGAGCCGATTGAACGAAACCCCGCGAACGTTCGGTATATTGCTCGAGATTCATTATTTGCCCTCCTTCGTCCGCGCCCCAATTGGGCACGCAGTCGACGATGCGTCTCAACGACTACCCGGCGATATGGGTAAGTGGCTGAAAAAGCACAAGAGGCGGCGCGGGCCCGTCAGGGCCACAATCACCCGAAAGGCAGGCTCTGGAATTGACTCAGGTCAAAAGTCAGGAGAGACCGGGAGCTCAGGCCTCGGAATCTTCGGAGGGCTCGCCCATGCCGGTGACATGAGTGCCGTTGGGGGCCACGTTGCCGTTCCGCCCCTCGTCCTCCCCTTCGCCCTGGCCATCCCCCTGGCCGTCGACGCCGTTGCCGACGCCATTGCTGCCGTTGCCGTCGGTGCGCGCCGGGCGGCCGCGATTGGCGTCCCCGTTGGCGTTCAGCATGCGGTAGTAGTGCTCGGCATGCTGGAGGTAATTCTCCATGGCGATGCGGTCGCCGGCCGCGCTCGCGTCCCGGGCCATGGCCAGGTATTTCTCCATGACCTGATAGGCATTGCCCCGCACCCGCATCTCGCCGCCGCCGCTGTCGAAATTCTGGGGTCGCGTCGGACCATTCGGATTATGCGGCTTGCGCGGGCCACGCCCGCGCGATCGCCGGGGATTCGAACCACCTTGTCTCATGCTTGCTCACATTGCTCTTTGACCGGGATCCCCGCCTCCGGGATTGCCAGTGCGGCTCCTTGGGCACCCGCACGACATATAAGCCGGAGTTCCGTTGGAGGGGGTGTTTGCTCGCCTCCAGAGGTCGAGGCGGCGTGTTCCGTCGGAATCAACCTAGTCGGTCGCAAGGGGATTTCCAACTCTTTTTTGCTGGCTGAGGACGAGACAGCGGGAAATGCCGGAAAGGTCGGATCGGCACGCCACGGCCTCGAGGCCGCCGGTTTCGAAGAGCTTCGTTGCGGCCGCCGCCTGGCCGAAGCCGAGCTCGATGAAGGCCCGGCCGTCCCCCGCCAGCAGGCCGGGCAGCTGCAAGGCAAGCGCACGATAGGAATCGAGGCCGTCGGCGCCGCCGCAGAGCGCCAGCCAGGGATCGAAGCGGGCGACCTCGGGCTCCAATCGGGGGATCTCCGCCGCCGGCACATAGGGCGGATTGCACAGAATGACGTCGAATTGCTCACCGATTCCCCGCCCCCAGTCGCCGGTTCTGAAGCGTGTCCGGGCGCCGAGACCCAGGGCCTCGGCATTGGCCCGGGCGATATCCAGGGCGCCGGGCTGGGTATCGATTCCCAGGCCCTCCGCGCGCGGCAGCTCGCTCAGCAGCGCCAGCAGCAAGCAGCCCGTGCCGGTCCCCAGATCCAGGATCTTGAGCATCGGCCCGTCGACCCGCCCCCGGGAGGGCCCCAGCCAGACCAGCGCCGCCTCGATCAGGGTTTCGCTGTCGGGGCGCGGATCCAGGGTTTCGGGGCCGAGGGCGAAGCTGAGGCTCCAGAATTCCCGCCGGCCCAGGATGCGCGACAGGGGCTCCCGCGACTCGCGCCGGCGGGCAAGCTCGTCCAGGCGTTCCGCCGCCGCTTTGTCCAGGGGACGCCTCGGCTCGGCAACGAGCTGGGCCTGGGAGAGGCCGGTCGCGGCCGCCAGCAGGAGGCGCGCCTCGCGCCGGGGCTCGGCGATTCCGGCCGGCGCCAGCCGGCCACCGATCTCGCGGAGCGCCTCGGCCAGATCCATCACTCGACCTCGGCGAGGCGCGTCGCCTGGTCGTCGGCTGTCAGCGCATCGATGATCTCGTCCAGCGCCTCGCCCGAAACGATCTTGTCGATCTTGTACAGAGTCAGATTGATCCGGTGATCGGTGACTCGGCCTTGGGGGAAGTTGTAGGTGCGGATGCGCTCCGAGCGGTCGCCGCTGCCGACCTGGCTCTTGCGGTCGGCCGCGCGCTCGGCATCGCGCCGGGCGCGCTCCATCTCGTAGAGACGGGCACGGAGCACCTTCATCGCCTTGGCCTTGTTCTTGTGCTGCGACTTCTCGTCCTGCTGCTGGACGACGAGGCCGGTCGGCAGATGGGTGATGCGCACCGCGCTGTCGGTCGTGTTGACCGACTGGCCGCCGGGACCGCTGGCGCGGAAGACGTCGATGCGCAGGTCCTTGTCGTCGATCTGGACATCCACCTCCTCGGCCTCCGGCAGCACGGCGACGGTCGCCGCCGAGGTATGGATGCGCCCGCTGGCCTCGGTCTCGGGCACGCGCTGGACCCGATGCACGCCGGATTCGAATTTCAGCCGGGCGAAGACGTTGCGCCCGGTGATCTCCATGCTCGCTTCCTTGTAGCCGCCGAGGCCCGTTTCGCTGATGCTCAGGACCTCGACGCGCCAGCCATGGCCTTCGGCGTAGCGGGTATACATGCGGAACAGCGCGGCGGCAAAGAGTGCCGCCTCCTCTCCGCCGGTCCCGGCACGCACCTCCAGAATGGCGTTGCGCTCATCGGCCTCGTCCTTGGGCAGCAAGGCGATCTTCACCTGCTGGTCGAGTTCGAGCAGCTTCTGCTTGACGCTGCGCAACTCCTCCTCGGCCATGGCCTTCATCTCGCTGTCGCCGGCGGGATCGGCCGCCAGCGCCGCCAGATCATCGCGCTCCGCCTGGACCTTCTGCAGGGCGATGATCCGCTCGACGGTCGGCGAGAGATCGGCATATTCGCGCGACATGCGCGCGAAACCCTGGGCGTCCTTGGGCCCCTCGCGCGCCATCAGCGATGCCAGCTCCTCATGGCGCTTTACGACCCGCGCCAGCTTGCTCTCGATGCTCATCGCTTCGTCGAATCCTCCGGCTCTTCGACCGCGAGCCCGAACAGCCGGGCCAGCAACCGCTCCGCCTGCGCCCGCTCGGCCGGACCCGCGGCGGCCATCTCGCGCAGCCCCGAGGTCGGCTCATGGAGCAGCCGGTTGACCAGGAGCCGCGTCGCGGTGGCGGCGTCGGCCGGGCGCTCCGCCAGCACCTCCTCGCGCAGCGCCTCGAAGCGGTGGCGCAAGGCGACGATGGCCGGGACGGCCGCCCGCCCCGCGCGGCGTCCCAGATAGCCGGCAACGGCCTCGTCGATCAAGCTCCAGGCGGCACTTGCCGCCGCCGCCCGGGTCGAGCGCCCCTGCATGGCGGCGCGCTCCAGATCATCCAGCTCATAGCGAAACACGTCTTCCAGGCGGTCGACCGCCGGCTCCACATCGGCGGGCACGGCGACATCGATCAGCAGCACCGGGCGATGCCTGCGCGCCCTGATGGCCTGGACCATCGCCTCGGCGGTGATCACCGGCCGCCCGGCGCCCTGGGCGCTCACCACCACATCGGCGGCGGCAAGACCCGCCGGCAGCTCGGCCAGCGGCATATGATGGGCCTCGTGGCGCTTGGCGATCAACGCCGCGCGGCGCGGCGAGCCATGAGCCACGGTCAGCCCGCCGAGGCCCGCGCGCCGGAGCTGCTCGATCACCAGCTCGCCCATCTCTCCCGAGCCGATCAGCAGTCCGCGCGCCCGCGACAGATCGCCATGGAGCTGGCGGGCCAGGCCCACCACCACGGCCGCGATGGAGACCGGCTGCTCGGCGAGGCCGGTTTCGCTGCGCACGCGCTTCGCCGCAGCATAGGCTGCTTGAAGCGCTTCCTCGAGCTGGCCGCCCATCAGCCCCGCGGCCTGGGAGAGCCGATGGGCTTCCTTGACCTGACCCAGCACTTGGGGCTCGCCGATCACCTGGCTATCCAGCGAGGCGGCGACGGCAAACATATGGCGCAGCGCCTCGGCCCCGGCGAGACGATAGGACTGGGCCGTCACCTCTTCCCGGGGAACGCCGGCCTGGCCGGCAAAGGCCCGCTCCACGGCCGCCGCGGCCTGATCGGCATCCGAGGCCACGGCCTGCACCTCGCTGCGGTCGCAAGTCGACAGAAACACCGCCTCGGCGAGGCCGGCGGCCCGCAAGCGCTGCAGCAACTCGGGCTGGCGTTCCTCCTCGACATAGAGCGCCTCGCGCAGGGCCGCGGTCCCGCTGCGATGACTGACGCCGACGACGAGAAAGTCGGCCATCACAGCTAGGAGCCTATTCGAGAAATGGCTGCGCGCTCAGCAGCCGCAACAAGGGCTTGGGCGAGGAGGGCGTCGCGACGTGATGCTATCGCATCACGAGCGGCGGCCGACGATGTTCCCAAGCCCCTGTTCCGGCTGCCCGGAGGGTTGAGCTGCGCGACCCGAGGGACGGCGTCGCGAAGGCTCGCCGATGCTCCAGCATCGCCTTCGCCTCCGCTCCTTGCCCTCGGGTCGCGCAGCTCAACTGAGCGCGTAGCCATTTCTCGAATAGGCTCCTACAGGAAGCGGGCGAGGCGTTCCTCGAGCTCGGCCAGCGGCACCGCCGTCTGCTCGCCGCTGTCGAGATCGCGCAAGGCCGCCTCGCCTTTGACCAGCTCGTCCTCGCCCAGGATGATGGCCGCCGCCGCGCCCAGCTTGTCCGCCCGCTTCAGCCGCTTGCCGATATTGCCGCCATAGCCCAGCTCGACGGCGAAGCCCGCGCGGCGCAGACGTTCCGCCAGTCCCGACGCATGGCGCTCGGCATCGGGGCCCATCGGCACCACCGCTACAGGCCGGCGCGCGGCCGGCGTCTCGGTCAGCATCATGGCCATGCGCTCGATGCCTGCCGCCCAGCCGACACCCGCGGTCGTTGGGCCGCCCATGATGTCGATCAGCCCGTCATAGCGCCCGCCGCCCATGACGGTACCCTGGGCGCCCAGTTCGGTGGTCGTGAATTCGAAGGCCGTGTGGCAGTAGTAATCCAGGCCGCGTACGAGCCGCGGATTCAGCTGATACCCAATGCCCAGCGCCTCGAGGCCGCCGGTTACGGCAGCGAAGAAATCGTGGCTCTTCTGGTTCAGATATTCGCCGAAGCGCGGCGCCTCGGCGATCAGCGCGCGATCGCCCGGGTCCTTGGAATCGAGAATGCGCAGCGGATTGCGCTCAAGCCGCTCGCGGCTGTCGGCGGAGAGCTTCTCCAGATGCGCCTTGAAATAGCCGATCAGGGAATCACGATAGGCAGCGCGGCTCTCGCCATCGCCAAGCGTGTTGAGCTCGAGCACGGTACGATCGAGAAACCCCAGATCGCGCAGGATCGCCGCCCCGCAGGCGATGATCTCGACATCTCCGGCAGGGCCAGCCATGCCGAGAAGCTCGAGGCCGATCTGATGGAATTGGCGCTGGCGGCCTTTCTGCGGGCGCTCGTAGCGGAACATCGGACCGGCGTAGAAATATTTCAGCGGCAGATGCTGGCTGAGGCCGCCGGAGATGAAGGC
>DATHQQ010000653.1:0-6593 GCA_035482595.1 Verrucomicrobiia bacterium | reverse complement strand
GATTCATCGGCTCCAGCGGGTCGTTGGTCTCCTTGTAGGCAGCCAGCTCGTCGGGGTCCTTGGGCGGCGTCGCGCAGCCGGCCAGCACCGTGGCCGCCAGCAGAAGGACGGCGGCAGGTCGCCGCAGCAGATTTGAAAAGGAGGCGCGCATGATCGATCGAGTCCCCCGCCTATGAGTAGCCACCTGGACAGCGGCTCGCCGGCCCGGTACGACGGCGGTCGGCCGCGCATGCCGATCCCTCCATCCCACCATCGTAAGGTATCATCGGCATGGCGATCCTGGGGCTTCACTTCGGCACGCGATCAACCCTGCGCGCCACCCCGACTTTGGTAGCATAGGCCCCCTCTCTTTGCCAGCATATCCCCTGCAACTGGCGCCAGCCTGCAACGCCTGTTGCAGAAATGTCTCAATCCTAAGACCTAGCCGATCGATTCCGCATAGTGGCAAGCGACCAGACGCCCATCCACGCGCCGCAGTTCCGGCCGCTTGGTCGTGCAATCGGCGGCGGCATAGGGGCAGCGGCTATGGAAGGCGCAGCCGCTGGGCGGATTGATGGGCGAGGGCAGTTCGCCGCGCACCGAGGCCCGCTGGGAGCGGGCGTGGGGATCGGTGGAGGGCGTGCTGGCCAGCAGCGCCTTGGTATAGGGGTGGCGCGGCCGTTCGAAGATGACGTTCTTGTCGCCCTGCTCCGCCGGGCGGCCGAGATACATGACCATGACCTCATCGGCGATATGGCGGACGACGGAGAGGTCGTGGGAGATGAAGAGATAGGCGAGCTTCAGCTCGTCCTGCAGGTCCATCAGCAGGTTCAGGACCTGGGCGCGAATCGAGACGTCGAGGGCCGATACCGGCTCGTCGGCCACCACGATCCGGGGATGCAGCATCAGCGCGCGGGCGATGGCGACGCGCTGGCGCTGGCCGCCGGAAAACATATGCGGATATCGCGCATACTGCTCGGGCCGCAGGCCGACCTTGGCGAGCATGGCGCGCCCCGTTGCCTGGCGCTTCTCGGCGTCGAAGTCGGTGTTGATGATCAGCGGCTCCTCCAGGATCGAGCCGACCTTCTTGCGCGGATTGAGCGAGCCGTAGGGATTCTGGAAGACCATCTGGACGACGGAGCGGAGGCGCTTCAGCTGCGCGGCGTCGGCGGTCGTCAGCTCGATGCCGTCGATCTTCAGGCTGCCGGCGGTCGGCTGCTCGATCATGGTCACCATGCGCGCCAGGGTCGATTTTCCGCAGCCCGACTCGCCCACCACCGCCAGGGTCCGGCCGGCGGCGAGCGAGAAGCTGACGCCGTCCACGGCCTTGAGGGTGCGCGCCTTGCCGAACAGGCCGCCGCCCAGCCGGTAGTGGCGTTTCAGGTCCTTGACCTCGAGGAGGGTGCTCTCGCTCATGAGGCGGCCTCGGGCCGAGCACCCTGGGGGATGGCGCGGGCGCGCGCCCGGTTGAGGGGCTTCAGGCAGCGGACCTCCTCCAGGGGCGCCTCCAGCGTGATCTCGGGCCGGATGCGCCGGCAATTGTCGTCGGCGTAGCTGCAGCGCGGGTTGAAGAGGCAACCCGCGGGGCGATCCTCCACCCCGGGCACGACGCCGGGAATCGTGCTGAGGCGGCGGTGCCCGACGCTGCGCTCCGGCAGTGCCTCCAGCAAGGCCGCGGTATAGGGATGGTGCGGCTGCTCGAACAGCTTCGCCGCCGGCTGCACCTCCACGGCCTCGCCGGCATACATCACCACGATGCGCTCCGCCGTCTCGGCGACCACCCCCATGTCGTGGGTGATGAGGGCCAGCGCCATGCCCCGGTCGCGCTGGAGCTGCAGCAGAAGATCGAGAATCTGGGCCTGGATGGTGACGTCGAGGGCGGTGGTCGGCTCGTCGGCGATGAGCAGGCGCGGGTTGCAGCTGATGGCCATGGCGATCATGACGCGCTGGCTCATGCCGCCGGAGAGCTGGTGGGGGAAGGCATCGAGGCGCGAGGCGGGCTCCGGTATGCCGACCTGATCGAGCAGCTCGATGGTGCGCCGGCGGCGCTCGGCGCGGCTCCCGCCCTCATGCACGCGCAGCGTCTCCATGATCTGGAAGCCGACGGTGAAGCAGGGGTTCAGGCTCGTCATCGGCTCCTGGAAGATCATGGCGATGTCCTTGCCGATGATCCGCCGGCGCTGCGCCGCGCTGAGCGTGAGGATGTCCTTGCCGTCGAAGGTCAGGCGGTCGGCCGTCACCTTGCCGGGCCAGGGGATCAACCCCATCAGCGCCAGCATGGTTACGCTCTTGCCCGAGCCCGACTCGCCGACGATCCCCAGAAGCTCGCCCTCCTCCAGCAAGAGGTCGAGATTCTCGACCGCATGCAGCAGGCCGCGCGCGGTCTTGAAGGTGACGTTGAGATTGCGGATCTCGACCAGGGCCATCAGTGCTTCAGCTTCGGATCGAGGGCGTCGCGCAACCCGTCGCCCATCAGGTTGAAGGCGAGCACGGTGATGAAGATGCCGGTGCAGGGAATCACCACGACCCAGGGTGCGGCCTCCAGGAACTTGAGCGCATCTGCCAGCATGGTGCCCCATTCCGGAGTCGGCGCGCGGGCGCCGAGGCCGAGGAAGCCCAGCGCCGCGGCATCGATGATCGCCGCGCCGAAGCTCAAGGTCGCCTGGACCACCAGCGGCCCGACGCAATTCGGCAGCACCGTCGTCAGCATCAGGCGGAGCGTGCCGGCGCCGGCGACTCGCGAGGCGGTGACATAGTCCTTGGAGAGCTCCGTCAGCACCGAGGCGCGCGTGAGCCGCGCATAGTTCGGCACATAGGTGATGGCGATGGCGATCATGGCATTGGGCAGACCCGGCCCCAGGATCGCGACCACCACGATGGCCAGGAGCAGGCTGGGGACGGAGAGCAGGATGTCCATGAGCCGCATTATCCCGATATCGGGAATCCCGCGGAAGAATCCCGACAGCAGGCCGAAGGCGATTCCGAGTGCCAGCGACAAGGTGACCACGATGCTGCCGATGATGAGGGAAAGCCGGGCGCCATAGATCAGCCGCGAGAGGAGATCGCGGCCGAGATCGTCGGTGCCGAAAAGGAACTGCCAGCTGCCGCCATCCTGCCAGACCGGCGGTTGCAGGAAATGGTCGCGGAACTGCTCGATCGGGCTGTGAGGCGCGATGAGATCGGCGAAGACGGCGCAGAAGGCGACGAAGAGGATGAAGACGAGCCCGGTCATGGCGCCGGGATTGGCGCGCATGGAGAACCAGACCTCGCCCAGCGGCGAAACCGGCTTTTTGCGCGATGCTTCGATCCCGGGCAGCGCCTGCTCGGCCATGGCCTATCTCCGCCGGATGCGGGGGTTCAGCACCCCGTAGAGCAGATCGACCAGAAGATTGACGCTCATCACCAGGCAGGCGATGAGCAGCACGCCGCCCTGGAGCGCGGGGTAATCGCGCCGGTTGATGGATTCGACCAGCCATTTGCCGACGCCGGGCCAGGAGAAGATCGTCTCCGTCAGGATGGCGCCGCCCATCAGCGTCCCTACCTGCAGGCCGATCACCGTAACCACCGGGATCATGGCGTTGCGCAGGGCATGGATGGCGACGATGCGGAAGGTGCCTAGGCCCTTGGCCCGGGCGGTACGGATGTAATCCTCGCCCAGCACCTCCAGCATGGAGGAGCGGGTCATGCGCGCGATCACCGCTAGCGGGATCGTGCCCAGCGCGATGGTCGGCAGGATCAGATGGCTGAGGGCCGAGGCGAAGGCGCCCTCCTGGTCGGAGAGCAGTGCGTCGATGGTCATGAACCCGGTGACGCGGTCGAAATCGTAGTCCAGCGAGATGCGCCCGGAGACCGGCGTCCAGCCGAGATCGAGGGAGAAGGTCAGGATCAGCACCAGGCCCCAGACGAAGATCGGCAGCGAATAGCCGGCCACGGTCACGCCCATCACCATATGGTCGAAGGGCGAGTTGCGCTTCACCCCCGCCAGCATGCCGGCGGGAAGGCCGAAGATAATCGCGAAGAGCACGGCGCAGATCGAGAGCTCGAGGGTCGCCGGGAACAGATCGAAGAACTCGGCCAGCACCGGACGATGGGTGATCAGCGAGATGCCGAGATTGCCGTGCAGCACATTGCCGACATAGTCGGCGAATTGGACATAGAGCGGTCGGTCGAGGCCCATCTCATGCAGGAGCTCGGCATGGCGCGCGGGCGCGATCCCGCGCTCGCCCATCCTGACCTCGACCGGATCGCCGGGAACGAGATGGATCAGGATGAAGGCCAGGAAAACGATCCCGAGAAAGGTCGGGACGATCAGGCTGAGGCGGGTGAAGATGAATCGGAGCATCGTTCCAGTGACTTCCGGAAAAGCGAAAGCGGGGGGCAAGCCCCCCGCTTTCTACCAGCTCGCGGTATCAGCCGGCTTTGTCGACGCCCTCGAAGATGTGAGTTCCGAGGGGGTGGACCTTGTAGCCGGTCACTTTCTTGCTCATCGGCACATAGACGACCGAATGGGCGATCGGGAACCAGGGCGCTTCCTCATGGAAGATCACCTGGGCCTTCTCGTAGAGGGCCGTACGCTTCTTGACGTCGGAGATCTGCGAGGCCTGGTCGATCAGGTCCGAGAAGTCCTTGTTGCACCATTTGGCGATGTTCTGGCCGCCGGGCCGGGCCGAGCCGCAGGACAGCAGCACGCCCATGAAATTGTCCGGATCGCCATTGTCGCCGGTCCAGCCGAGGAGGCCCATCTGGTCCTCGCCCGCCTGGAGACGCTTGCGGTACTCGCCCCATTCGAAGGTCTTGAGCTCGGCGGTGACGCCGACCTTCGCCAGATCCGACTGGATCATCTCGGCGATCTTCTTGGCGTCCGGATTGTAGGGACGCTGCACCGGCATGTACCAGAGATCGGTCTGGAGATTGGTCACGCCCGCCGCCTTCAGCATCGCTTGCGCCTTGGCCGGATCATAGGCCCAGGGCGTGATGCTCTTGTCGTAGGACCAGATGGTCGGCGGGATCGGGTTCTTCGCCGGCTGGCCGGCACCCTGGTAGACGGCCTTGATGATGGCGGCCTTGTCGATCGCCATGTTCAGGGCCTGGCGGACCTCCTTCTTGTCGAAGGGCGGCTTCTCGGTATTGAAGGCGAGATAGCCGACGTTGAGGCCTTCCTGATGCTCGACCTTGAGCTTCTTGTCGGCCATCAGCTTCGGCAGATCGGCCGGGCTCGGATAGGGGGCGAGGTCGCATTCGCCCGCCTCGAGCTTGGCCATGCGTACGGCGGCGTCGGGGGTGATGGCGAAGACGAGGGTGTCGATCTTCTGCTTGCCCCGGAAATAGGCGGGGAAGGCCTTGTAGCGGATGACCGCGTCCTTCTCGTAGCTGACGAACTCGAAGGGTCCGGTGCCGATCGGCTGCTGGTCGACCATCTCCGGCGTGCCGGCCTTCAGCATCGCATCCATGTATTCGTGGGAATGCATGGCGGCGAAGTCCATGGCCAGATTGGCGATGAAGGGCGCGTTCGGCTTCTTCAGCGTGATCTTGAGCGTGTAGTCGTCGACCTTGTCGATCGACTGCAGCAGGTCGGGCATGCCCATGTCGTTGAAATAGTCATAGGCGCCGCCGGAGACCTTGGCATAGGGATCGTCGGGCTTCCACATGCGGTTGAAGGTGGCGATGACATCGTCGGCGTCGAAGTCATGGGTCGGCTTGAACATCTTGTTGCTGTGGAACTTGACGCCCTTGCGCAGGTGGAAGGTGTAGGTGAGCCCGTCGTCCGACACGGTCCACTTCTCGGCCAGGGCCGGGATGATCGTGGTCGTGCCCGGCTTGAACTCGACCAGCCGGTTGAAGATCGGATAGGCGGCGTCGAAGCTGGTGCCGGTGGTGTTGATTTGAGGATTGAAGTTCTCCGGGCTGCCCTCGGAGCAGTAGATAAAGGTCTTGGCGTCTGCCGAATAAGCAGCGCCGAAGGCCATCGCGACAGTGAGCGCGACGGCCCCCAGAAGATGACGTTTCATCGAAAAACCTCCCGAATGACATATCGGCTGGTCCGCGCCCCGGGGGTCACGGACCACCATTGGCCGGACGGTAGGCCCGCGGTTCCCGAACTGTCAATGGGCGTCGATGTATAGATGGCGCCGGCGCGATTGACGGCGAAGCATCGGGCATGGGAAATACGGGCCTCTTCTTCCCTCCCAGCCCCGGTTTTGCTCCCCCAACATGCCAGATAGCATCATCCCGGCACCCTTTGTCAGCAACAAGATGTCCGTTCTGGCCGAATGGATCGACATCAACGGGCATATGAACGTCGCCCGCTACTTGCAGGCCTTCGACCAGACCTTCGACGAGGTCTATGAGCATATCGGGCTGACGGCAGAGCATATGCGGGTGGCCCGGGGCACCACCTTCGCCGCCGAGATGCATATCACCTACCAGCGCGAGCTCCTGCAGGGCGATCCCCTCAGGATCACGACCCGGCTGCTGGGCTTCGACGTCAAGCGCATGCATTGGATCCAATGCATGTATCACCGCGAGCGCGGCTATCTCGCGGCGACCAGCGAATGGCTAATTCTCTATGTCGATATCGACAAGCGCCGGGTCGGCCGCATGCCGCCGGCGCTGGA
>DATHQQ010000652.1:0-2330 GCA_035482595.1 Verrucomicrobiia bacterium | reverse complement strand
ACGCCCGAGATTTCGCAGGGCCGGCAGATGCAGCTGGCGGACCGGCGATGGGAAGGGTCGGAACGGCCGACACGTCATGGCTTTGTTCCTCGATACATTCGTCAACAAGCTCGACCGAAAAGGGCGCGTTTCGGTCCCGGCACCCTATCGCCAGCAGCTTGCCTCCAACGGCTTTCAGGGGATCGCCGCCCTGCCCTCCTTCAAGCACCGAGCGATCCAATGCGGCAGCCTCGAATGGCTCGACCAGATCAACCGCCAGCTGGGCGGCGTGGATCTCTTCTCCGACGAGCATGACGATCTGACGGCGACCTTGTTCGGCGATACCAAGCAGCTTCCCTTCGACGGCGAGGGGCGAATCATCCTGCCCTCGGCGCTCATCGAGCATGCGGGCATCGGCGAGTTGGCAGCCTTCGTGGGCCGCGGCAGCACCTTCGAAATCTGGGATCCCGCCGCTCTCGACGCCTATAAGTCGGAGGCCCGGCGGCGCGCCCTGGACAAGGGCCGCATCGTGCCGCGGCGCCCCGGTGGAGAGGGCGCATGAGCGGGCCCCGCCACCGCCCCGTGCTGCTGGCCGAGGTGCTGAAGCTGCTGGCCCCCCGCGACGGCGGCATCTATGTCGACGGGACTTTCGGCGCCGGCGGCTATAGCCGCGCCATCCTGGAATCCGCCGATTGCCGGGTGGTCGGCCTCGACCGCGATCCCCGGGCCATCGCCGAGGGCGCGCCCCTTGCCGACAGCTTCGCCGGCCGGTTGACCCTGGTCGAAGGCCGTTTCGGCGAGATGGTGGATCTCCTGGCCGCCAAGGGCGTGGCGTCGGCCGACGGGGTTGCGCTCGATCTCGGCGTCTCCTCCATGCAGCTCGACGAGGCCGAGCGCGGCTTCTCCTTCCGCAGCGACGGGCCGCTCGACATGCGCATGGGCGGCGAGGGCCCGAGCGCGGCCGATCTGGTCAACGAACTGGACGAGGCGGAGCTCGCCGACATCCTCTTCCGCTATGGCGAGGAGAAGCGCGCCCGAGCGGTCGCCCGCGCCATCATCCGCCGCCGCGCCAAGGGCCCGATCACTCGCACCAACGAGCTTGCCGCTGTCGTCCGCGCCGTCCTCGGCCCGAAGAAGCGCGACGCCATCGATCCGGCGACGCGCAGCTTCCAGGCGCTGCGCATCGCCGTGAACGACGAGCTCGGCGAGCTCGACCGCGGCCTCGCCGGCGCCGAGGCGCTGCTGAAGCCCGGCGGGCGGCTTGCCGTGGTCTCCTTCCACTCCCTCGAGGATCGCCGCATCAAGCGATTCCTGCGCGCGCGCTCGGGACGCACGCCGCAGGCGTCACGCCATCTCCCGACCCCTGGTCGGGAGATGGCGCCCAGTTTCCAGCGCTGCCCCGGCGACGAAGCCGTCGCCGGCGAGGCCGAGATTGCCGCCAATCCGCGCGCCCGATCCGCCCGTCTGCGCGGTGCCGAGCGCAGCGCGGCGCCGGCCTGGGGCCCCATCCTGGAGGCCGCGGCATGATGCGAGTCGGCACCCTGCTCTGGCTGGCCCTGGTGGCAATCGCCGGCTTCGGCCTGTTCCAATTGAAATATCGCGTCCAGGGGCAGGAGCAGGAGCTTGCGCGCCTCTTTCATCAGATCCAGAACGACCGCGACCAGATCCAGGTGCTGCGCGCCGAATGGGCGCATCTGAATGATCCCCATCGCCTCGCCGATCTGGCGCGCCGCTATCTCGATCTCGCCCCCGTCGCCGGGGTGCAGATCGTGCGCTTCGACACCTTGCCCGCGCGCCCCACGCCTCTGGTCGAGGAATATGCCGGTGGCACGCTGGACCCCGCGACCGTCGCCCTGCTGAGGCAGCTCGGCGGCGTCGGCGTGGTAACGAAGGTGAAGCCGTGAAGCCGCTCGGCGCCCGTCCCGCGCCCTGCAGCCCGCGCCATGCCGATCCGGTGCCGCCGCGGCGCGACGAGATCGTGCAGCTCGACGGCGCGACCAAGCGGGCGCTGGAGACCGGCCGTGCGCGACTTCTCGTCGGTGCCGCGCTCTTCGCCCTTGCCTTCGCGGCGATCTCCGGACGGCTGGTAGATGTGACGATGCTGGAGGACGGCATCGATCCGCGCACCGCCGAGCAGCCGGGCCTCAGCGCCCCCGTTGCCGAGCGCGCCGATATCGTCGACCGCAACGGCGTCGTGCTCGCCACCAGCCTCGCCACCGCCTCGCTCTTCGCCAATCCGCATCAGATCTCGAACGTCGACGAGGCGGCCAAGGAGCTGGCCGCCACCATTCCCGATCTCAGCGTGGCCGAGCTCAAGGCCAAGCTCCGGGCCGACAAGAGCTTCGTCTGGC
>DATHQQ010000651.1:0-5575 GCA_035482595.1 Verrucomicrobiia bacterium | reverse complement strand
GCGAAGAGGGCCAGCAGGCACGCCGTGGTGAAGATGGCAAAACCCCGCTTCCACGGCGGGCTCAGCGCGGAATAGAGCATGTCGAAGGTGATATGCTGGCGCATCGTCACGATCGTCCCGCTGGCGAAGAAGACGATCCAGACATAGGTGATGGAGCAGACTTCGATGGTCCAGGAGATCGGGTCGTCGAAGACGTAGCGCGACACCACCTGGAGGACGAAGGCGCCGAACATGGCCGCGAACAACGCAGCCGACAACAGTTCGGCGCCTCGCCTCAATCGAGCAAGCGGCAGCAAGGGCGGAAGCTTTCGCTAAGGACGATAGCCGCTCCGCCTACATCCCCGCCTGGTTGATCCGCTCCAGCATGCCCTTGGGCCAATTGGCGGCGAATTTCGATTCCGAGAACATCTTCAGGACCTGGGTGCGGAACGCGTTGACATCCGGGGTCGTCACCTTGACGCCCTTGCCTTCGAAGAAGCCCTTGGCATCGGCCTCGGTCTTCAGCACGCCCTCGTCGTTGAAGGCCTTGGCCTTCGCCTCGGCAGCTTCGATCGCCGCCTTCTGATCGGCGGAGAGCCCGTCCCAATAGGTCTTGGCCACGGCGAAGAAGGTGTTGGAGACCATATGGCCGGTCAGCACGACCTGCTTCGAGACCTCGTAGAACTTGGCGGCTTCGGCGTCGGGCAGCGGATTCTCCAGCCCGTCGACGGTGCCGGTCTGCATGGCGAGATAGACTTCCTCGAAGGCCATGGGCGTCGGATTGGCGCCCAGCGCCTTGCCCAGGAACTGCCAGGTCTCCGAGCCCGGCATGCGCAGCTTCACCCCAGCCATATCCGCCGGCGTCTTCACCTCGCGCTCCTTGCGCAGGATCACATGGCGGGTGCCCAGATACTGGCTTCGGACGATATGGATCTGGACGTCCTTCTCGACCCGGGCGTCATATTCCTTGCCGATGTCGCCGTCATAGACCGCATCGAGATGCTTCGGATCGCGCATCAGATAGCCGGTGGTGAAGATCGAATATTCCGGTATCTGCGTGGCGATGTCCTGGGGCGAGACCATGCCCACTTCCAGATTGCCGCGCTGCATCGCCTCGATCTCGGTGCCCTGGGCGAAGAGCGTGCCGTTGTAATGGATCTGGACGTCGAACTGGCCCGGTGCGGCGGCATCGAGTTCCTTCTTGAAGACCTCGAGAGCCTTGGACTGCCATTCCTCCGGCGAGCCCGGGGTCGAAATCCGGAAGGGCTTCGCGTCGGCCCAGCCGGCGCGGCCGAAGAAGGGCACGGCCAGGGCGGCAGCGCCGCCCGCCAGAATCGTCCGCCGGCCGATCGGCTTGCTGAAGACACTCGTCATCTTGTTGTTCATGTGAGCCTCCCTTGGTTGCTGTTGCGCGACCTTTGTTTGCCCAGGAGGTTTTCCCCCTCGCCGGCGCATCCCCGTCTCGGCAAATGTTTGCACCAGGCGGCCACCCCGTCAAGGGAATTGTTGACAATCAACAATCAGCCTCCATTATCGCTGCACGTCTTCTGGGATTTGGAGAGCCTCGTGACCGGTCTGCCGACAACAGATTGCCTAGTGGTGGCCGTCACGACGCCGGTCAGCCTGGATTATCGCCCCGATGCGGATCTGCTGCTGGAGCGCTGCAAGGCACTGCTGGCGGCGGGTTGCAACGGTGTCACCTTGTTCGGCACAACCGGCGAAGGGGCCGAGTTCGCGGTTGAGGATCGCCAGGCGGCACTGGAGCGGGTGATCGCCGGCGGGCTCGATCCCGCGTGCATCATCGTCTCAGTGGGCGCGCTGGCGATTTCCGACATCGTCCGCCTGTCGCGCCATGCGTTGGATCAGAAGGTGGCGGGGCTGCTGCTCATGCCGCCCTGCGTCTATCGCGGCGGCATCACCGAGGACGGAACCTTCCGCTTCTACGCCGCCGTGATCGATCAGACCGGCCGCGAGGACATGGGCCTCCACCTCTATCACTTCCCGGATATCTGCGGCGTGCCGATCGCCCCCACGGTGATCCGTCGGCTGGAGGAGCGCTATCCGCGCGCCATCGCCGGGGTCAAGGACAGCGGCGGCGATCTCGACTTCACCGAGGGTCTGCTGCGCCGCTTCTCCCATCTCTCGATCTTCACGGGCAGCGAGATCCATCTCCCACAAGTCATGGCCAGCGGTGCCAGGGGCACGATCTGCGGCCTCGGCAATGTCATGCCAAGGCTCATGCGCGGCCTGTTCGATGCGCGCACGCCCTTCGAGCGCCGCCGCTTCGTGCCGCTGATCCTCGCCGGCGACAATATCCTGTCGCGCCGTCCCTTCATTGCCTCGGTCAAGGCCCTCATCGCCGAGGCGACGGGCAAGCCGGCCTGGCGCCGCGTCCTGCCGCCCATGGCGGAGCTGCCGCTGGCCGAGGAAAGCCGCATGATCACCGATTTCCAGAATTGGGAAACCAGCCTGCCTGCCCCGCTCCGCAGCCTCTATCCAGCGGCAGATGCACCGGATCCCAAGATCGTCTCGCTGCGGCGGAGCTGAGGGGGCAAATCGAAGCGTTCTCTCTTGTCATCCCGCAAAAGCGGGGATGACGAGAGGAGGGGTGGAGCTACCTCACTCTGATTCCGTGACATCGGAATCCTCTCTATTGTCCTCCCCATGATGTTTCTTCTGCTCGGCGTGGCCGGATTCTGGGCCGGGATGCAGAACGCGCTTGCGGGCGGCGGGTCCTTCATCACCTTTCCGGCTTTGCTCTTCGCCGGCCTCGATCCACGCGCCGCCAATATCACCTCCACCGTCGCGCTGTTCCCCGGCCAGGTCGCCATGTGCTGGTCCGGCCGGCGCGCCGCCAGCGGTGTGCAGGGCCTGACGCTCTCGGCGCTGATCGTTATCAGCCTCGCCGGCGGCACGGCTGGAGCTCTGCTGCTCCTGGCCACACCCGCCTCCTTCTTCGCCCGGCTGGTGCCCTGGCTCGTGCTCTTCGCGACGCTCGTCTTCGCCCTGGGCCAGCCGATCCGGCGCCGGCTACCGACAGGTGCGTATCTGTCGCCGGCGATCCTCGCCGCTATCCAGAGCGCGATTGCCGTCTATGGCGGTTATTTCGGCGGCGGCATCGGCTTTCTCATGCTGGCGGCCCTGACCCTGGCGGGCCAGGGCATCCGCATGGCCGCTACCACGAAAAACCTGCTCGCCACCGTCATGAACGCCGCCGCCTTCGTGGTGTTCTGCGTCTCCGGCGATGTCCATTGGGCGCCGGCATTGGACATGGCCATCGGCTCGGTCGCCGGCGGATTTTTCGGCAGCTGGCTCCTGCTGCGGGCGCCGGAGAAGCTGCTGCGCGGGACGATCATCGTGATCGGCGCCGCACTGACGCTGTGGCTGTTCCTGCGCTAGACGCTCTTCGAGCTGGTCGACCGGCTCCTCCGGCCTCGCGCGACACTTTCGTCATTCCCGGAGAACTACAGCAGCGGGCTCGCCAGCCGAAACGCGTTCTCGAGGAATCGCCGGCCGAAGCTTCGGGTCCGCCAGGCCACCGGATCGATGCGGTCAGAGTCCGCGATATAGCTCAGCTGCAAGGCCCGCAGGTCTGCCGCGAAGGCATCGTCATAGACGAACAGCGAGACTTCGTAGTTGAGCCAGATGCTTCGCATGTCGAGGTTCACGGTCCCGAACATGGACATGGTGCCATCGACCATGATGGATTTCGTATGCAGCAGCCCGCCGCGATAGAGATGGATCTCGGCGCCCATATCCATGAGGCTGTCGTAGTAGGACCGGCTGGCGTGGCGGATGAGAAAGGAATCCACCTTCTCCGGCAGGATGATCACCACATTGACGCCGCGGCCCGCGGCCCCCCGGAGCGCCCGCAGCATCGAATCATCGGGTACCAGATAGGGCGTGGTGAGGATGAGCTCTGAGCGCGCCGCGTTGATCAAGGCGAGCAACATCTGGAGCAAACCATCACCGCTCCCTGCCGGCCCCGAGGGAATGACCTGAACATCCGCGCTACCCTGGGGCGTCATCTGGCCGAGACAGAGAGCCCGGACGAGATCGCCGCCGGATTCCCCGGTCTCCAGCACCCAGTCGCCGATCATCGTCGCGGCGAGCATGACCACGGCGGCCCCCTGGACCCGGACCATGGCATCGACCCACTCGCCCACGCCCGCCCCTTGCTTGAAGTAACGCGGATCGACGAGATTCATGCTGCCCGTCCAGGCGACCGCCCCGTCCACCACGATGATCTTGCGGTGCAAGCGAAGATCGGTGCGCCCGACCACGCTGCGCAAAAGCCCGACCGGCAGGGCCGGCTGCAGCAGGACGCCGGCATCGCGAAGCCGCTGCGGCTGGTTGCCCTTCCACCAGGGCCGTGAGCCGAGGGCGTCCAGGAGCAGGCGGCAGGAGACGCCGCGGCCCGCCGCCCGGATCACGGCCTCCAGCACCTCGTCCGCCGCCCCGCCTTCGCTCCAGATGTAGAATTCGATCAGCACGCTGGTCTTCGCCTGATCGATCTCGCGGGCGATGGCGGCGAGCCCGTCCAATGTGTCGCTGAACATCTGAAGGCGGCTGCCATGCACCGCCGGGCTGCCGGCGACCCTGCGTCCGAGCCGGTCGAGGCCCGCCGCCGCCGACCCGTGGCGCGACCAGTCGATATCGCTGAGCGTTTCCCAGGGTCGGGTCTCCGCGATCATCCGGTATTCCTGGCGAACCGCGCTTACTCCCCGCTCGCGCTGGAGGCCGATCCTGCGCTCGCCGATCAGGAGATAAACGATCGCGCCTGCGAAGGGCAGCATGGAGATGAGGAGCAGCCAGGCCAGCGCCACCCCGGTCGCCGGCCGCATCATGATCACGCGCATGGCGATGACCACGACGATCACCGTATGGATGATCAGGGTACCGAGGGCGGGTGGCAGGAAGAAATGCAATTTGGCCTTCCGACTCGCGACGGGTTGGGAACCTGCGAGGCGTAAGGTAGTCCAGGCCGGACGATCGCGGCGAGAGAGTTGTTAGAAGGGCTCCTTGAATGGCCTGAGATCGATCTCATGGGCCCAGGCCGAGCGCGGCTGGGAATGGATCTGCCAATAGACCTCGGCGATCGCCTCGATGCCCAGGAGCCCGTCCTCGCCGCGCTGCTGGACCATCTGCGGCGCGCCCTTGCGCAGGCGCTCGCCGTCGATGCCGCCATCGATCACCACATGGGCCACATGGATGCCGGCCGGGCCATATTCCCGCGCCATACTCTGCGCGATCATCCTGAGGCCCGCTTTGGCGGCCGAGAAATGGGCGAAGCCCGGCTTACCCCGAAGGCTGGCTGAGGCGCCGGTGAAGACGACCGTGCCGCGGCCGAGCGGCACGAGCCGGCGGGCGGCCTCGCGGCCCAGCAGGAAGCCGCCGAAGCAGCCGATCCGCCAGACTTCCTCGAAGCTGTCGGCCGTGAGTTCTCGGAAGTCGGTCTTTCGATTGTTCCCGGCGTTATAGACGACCAGATCCGCCGGCGCCTTTCCGGCGCCCGGCGCCATGGCGCGATCGAACAGGGCGATCACATCGGCTTCGCTGCCGGCGTCCATCGTCACCGCTTCGGCGCTGCCGCCCG
>DATHQQ010000650.1:0-5865 GCA_035482595.1 Verrucomicrobiia bacterium | reverse complement strand
CGAGAAAAGAGGGCCGCCCATCCGACTTCTTGGGCATGAAGGACCATTTGAGGCCGGTGGGAAAGCCCGCCCCGCCCCGCCCCCGCAAATCCGATTTCTTGATCTCGTCGATGATCGCGTCGCGGCCACGCTCCAGCAGGGCCTTGGTGCCATCCCAGAGCCCGCGCGCACGCGCCCCTTCCAGGCCCCAATCCTGGATGCCATAGAGGTTGCGGAAGATGCGATCGCTGTCCTGCAGCATGGTGGCTTGCCTATTTCCTGTCCGCCGGCGCCAGATCGAGAAGGGTCGTTGGCCCGCCGTCGGGCGCGGAGCCCTGCCGCCCGGTAGCCGAGCCCGGCTTCGGCTGCTCGCCGCGGCCCAGTGCTGCCAGCAGAGCCTCCATCGTCGCCGCGTCGAGATCCGTGTAGAAGTCGTTGTTGATCTGGACCACCGGCGCATTGGCGCAGGCGCCCAGGCACTCGACCTCCATCACGGTGAACTTGCGGTCGGCGGTCATTTCCTTGAGGCCAACGCCGAGCTTGCTCTTGCAGGTCCGGCTGAGCTCGTCGGCGCCGCGCAGCCAGCAGGGGGTGGTCCGGCAGATCTGGATCAGGTAGCGCCCCACCGGCTGCAGATTCAACATGCTGTAGAAGCTGGCGACCTCGTAGACGCGGATCGGCGCCATATCGAGGACCGCCGCCACATGGTCCATCGCCGCCCGGGGCAGCCAGCCGCCAGCCTGGGTCTGGGCGAGCTCGAGCAGCGGCAGCACCGCGCTGGCCTGCCGGCCCGGCGGGTATTTGGCGATGAACTTCTGGGCCACCGCCTGGTTCTCGGATGTGAAGGCGAAGCTCTCGCTCATCGATCGATCTCGCCGAAGACGATGTCCATGGAGCCGAGGATCGCCACCGAATCCGCCAGCATATGGCCGCGGCTCAGGTAGTCCATGGACTGAAGATGGGCGAAGCTTGGCGAGCGGATCTTGCAGCGATAGGGCCGGTTGGTGCCGTCGGATACGAGATAGACCCCGAACTCGCCCTTCGGCGCCTCGATGGCGGTGTAGGTCTCGCCGGCCGGCACATGGAAGCCCTCGGTATAGAGCTTGAAATGGTGGATCAGCGCCTCCATGGACCGCTTCGCCTGAGAGCGGGTCGGCGGCGTCACCTTATGGTCCTGGGCGACATGGGGTCCGTCGGGCATGCCGGCGGTGCACTGCCGGATGATCGCGATGCTCTGGCGCATCTCCTCCATGCGCACGAGATAGCGGTCGTAGCTGTCGCCGTTCTTGCCGATGGGGATGTCGAATTTCATCTTGTCGTAGGCCGCGTAAGGTTGCGCCTTGCGCAGGTCCCAAGCAGCCCCCGACGCCCGCAGCATGGGACCGGTGAAGCCCCAGTCCAGCGCGTCGTCCAGCGACACTATGCCGATGTCGACGAGGCGTTGCTTGAAGATGCGGTTCTCGGTCAGGAGATTGTCGACATCGTCGAGCCGTTTGGGAAAGCGCTCGGCCCAAGCATCGATGTCGCCGAGCAGACCCGCCGGCAGATCCTGATGCACGCCACCGGGCCGGTAATAGGCCGCATGCAGCCTCGCCCCGCTGACCCGTTCATAGAACTCCATGAGGAGCTCGCGCTCCTCGAACCACCACAGGAAGGGCGTGATCGCGCCGACATCCGACGCGTAGGCCGCGATCGCCATCAGATGGTTGAGGATCCGGGTGATCTCGTCGAACAGCATGCGGATGTATTGGCCGCGCGGCGGTACTTCGAGGCCGAGCAGCTTTTCGATCGCGATCGCGAAGGCATGCTCCTGGCACATGGGCGAGACATAGTCGAGCCGGTCGAAGTAAGGGATCGCCTGCAGATAGGTCTTGTGCTCGATCAGCTTCTCGGTGCCGCGGTGGAGCAGCCCGATATGGGGATCGATGCGCTGGACGACTTCGCCGTCCATCTCCATGACCATGCGCAGCACCCCGTGAGCCGCAGGGTGCTGCGGCCCGAAGTTCAAGGTCATCGGCTTGATCTGGGTCTCGGCCATCAGCCCTTCTTCTCCACCTTCTCGTCGCCGGGCAGATGCAGCATGCCCTCCCAGGGGCTGAGGAAGTCGAAGCTACGGAAATCCTGGGTCAGCTTGACCTTGTCATAGACGACCCGCTTCTGCTCCTCGTCGTAGCGCAGCTCCACATAGCCGGTGAGAGGAAAATCCTTGCGCATCGGATGACCCTCGAACCCATAGTCGGTGAGGATGCGGCGCAGATCGGCATGATCGGCGAAGTAGATGCCGAAGAGGTCCCAGGCCTCGCGCTCGAACCAGCCGGCGGCGCTGTAGAGGCCGGTCGCCGAGGGGACCGCCGTGGCCTCATCGGCCGCCAGCTTGACCCGTATCCGGTGATTGTTATGGATGCTCAGCAGGTTGTAGACGACCTCGAAGCGCTGCGGGCGCTCGGGATAATCGACGCCGCAGATGTCGATCAGCGTCCGGAAACGGCAGCGCGGATCGTCGCGCAGGAAGCGCAGCAGCTGGATCAGCGAGGAGGTCTCGGTCCACAGGATCAGCTCGCCAAGGACGATCTCGCGCTTCGCCACTAGGGCGGCGTTCTGCCCAGTGATGTGCTCGCCGAGCTCTTGCAGCGCTTCTGTCATGCCGGTGCTCTCGTTCTCAGCGGGCGATCGTGCTGGTTCGGCGGATCTTCTTCTGCAGCTGCAGGATACCGTACAGGAGAGCCTCTGCCGTGGGCGGGCAACCCGGCACGTAGATGTCGACCGGCACGATCCGGTCGCAGCCCCGGACCACGGAATAGGAGTAGTGATAATAGCCGCCGCCATTGGCGCAGGAGCCCATGGAGATGACCCAGCGCGGCTCGGCCATCTGGTCGTAGACCTTGCGCAAGGCGGGCGCCATCTTGTTGCAGAGGGTTCCGGCCACGATCATGACGTCGGACTGGCGCGGGCTGCCGCGGGGCACGACGCCGAAACGGTCGAGGTCGTAGCGCGACATGTAGCTGTGCATCATCTCGACGGCGCAGCAGGCAAGCCCGAAGGTCATGGGCCAAAGCGAGCCGGTGCGCGCCCAATTGACCACCTTGTCCATCTGGGCGACCACGAAGCCCTTGTCGGAGAGCTCGTCGGTGACCGCCTTCAGCGCCGCGTCCTGGGCGGGGCCGGGCGGCAGAGGTCCGCTCACTCCCATTCCAGCGCTCCCTTCTTCCATTCGTAGATGAAGCCGACGGTGAGCAGGCCGAGGAAGCCCATCATCGACCAGAAGCCGAAGGCGCCGATCTTGCCCAGCGTCACCGCCCAGGGGAACAGGAAGGCCACCTCGAGGTCGAAGATGATGAAGAGAATCGAGACCAGGTAGAAGCGAACGTCGAAGCGCCGTCGGGCGTCGTCGAAGGCCTCGAAGCCGCATTCATAGGGCGACAATTTTTCCGAATCGGGATGCTGTCGCGCGAGGATGAAGGACGCCACGATCATCGCGCCCGTGATACCCACGGCGATCAGGAGAAAGATCAAAATGGGCAGATATTCACGCAGCAACTCATTCATCGGCAAGGCATCCCGTGCGCGGATCGCTGCTTCCCGTCGGCAGCCCCCGCAGCCCCGAAAAGCGCCGACACTATAGGGCCGACGCACATGCAAAAAAAGCCCAAACCAAGGCCTCGCCGCCGAATTCCAAGGCCTTGAATCTTGAAGGTAATATGGCGGGAGCGACGGGACTTGAACCCGCGGCCTCCGGCGTGACAGGCCGGCGCTCTAACCAACTGAGCTACGCCCCCGCAGGGCACCCCCCAAAGGGCGGCTTCATGTAAGCTTCCGTCACAACCCTGTCAAGCAAAGAGGGGTTTGCACGGCGGTCTGCAGGCTGCGGGAGGCAAGGTGCCCGGAATCGAGGACCGCTCCATCCATCGTCATCCCCGCGAAAGCGGGAATCCAGGGCAACAGGCGAGTCCGGTGGCCCTGGATTCCCGCTTTCGCGGGAATGACGGAAGAGAGAGGATCTCGTAGCCCGCCTTCGCCCTTCGGGCTCCGGCGCGGCAGCCTACGCTCGCCGCGCGAGCGCGCGGAGCCAGCGTCGACAATTACGCTCCCCCGGTTGCAGCCCAGCCTACGGGACGCGTCAAAGCCTCTTTTTCGCAAAAGCCCTACCCGAGGCAGACTTGAGGTATTTCTCGAACGCAAAAGCCTGCTGTTCGTCAGAAAACGCCACGTAGGTCTTAATCGTCCACGGCGCTCATTTGGAGGTATGCGCGACCTCAGCAGAATTGTGCTTCCGGAGGCGCGAGCGTAGGTCGGTTGTGATGCCCACATAATACCGCTGCGGGTAATCGACGCTTTGGAGAATATACACAGAGTGCATGCGATTTCCCCGGCTTGCCGAGCCGTAGCTCGCGGGCTTAACGGGACCCTTCTTCCCCTGGACTCAGGCTTGCCGAGCCGTAGCTCGCGGCCGCAATAGCCCGCCTTCGCCCTTTGGGCTCCGGCGCGGCAGCCTACGCTCGCTGCGCGAGCGTAGGCTGGTGGGCGATGACGGATTCGAACCGCCGACCCCCTCGGTGTAAACGAGATGCTCTACCGCTGAGCTAATCGCCCTTCCCACCCGCTTCCATCTGAAGCACGAAGGCTTCGGAAACGCAATCGGCCGCCTCTCACGAGGCGCCCGGGGCCACAAACGCAATCGGCCGCCTCGTCAGAGGCGGCCGAGGGAATATGCCTATTCCGGAGCGGCGTCAGAGACGCGACGTCAATTCACGGAAGCCTTCAGGCCCGCGCCCGCCTTGAACTTCACCTGCTTCGACTCCGGGATATTGATCTCCTCGCCGGTGCGGGGGTTGCGGCCGACCGAGGCAGCCCGCTTCACCACATGGAAGGTGCCGAAGCCGACATTGCGGAACTCCCCATGCTCCTTCAGCGATGCTTCGATGCCGTCGAAGACCGCATCGACAGCCTTGGCCGCATCCGTCTTCGAGAGACCAGACTTCTCCGCGACGACAGAGATCAATTCGTTCTTGTTCACTTGCAGCCCCCTTTGGCGAGTGGAGATGAGTAAAATCTGTGACCCCGGAATACCAGCATATCGGGCCAGTCGAGCAGGAAAGTGTAGATCGCGGCTTCAATGCCAGTCAATTGCCAGCCGCCTCGGTTATGCCGGGGATCGGGAAGCAAATTCCGGCGGGTATGGCGCTGGAATCGCAAGCTCCCGAACGAGGGCGTGTGCCCCGCGGGACCATCGCGGTCCCGCGGGGCCAAGTCCTCAATGCGTGACGACGCCTTCGCGCGGCGGCTCGCCCACCGGTGCGGGCGTCTCCGCCGGCTCGATCCATTCGATCGGTGTCAAGGGCCGAGACAGGGCTTCCGCCAGCACGGCATCGGCCGTCGCCACCGGGATGATTTTCAACCCTTTCTTAACGTTATCGGGGATCTCCGCGAGGTCCTTCTCATTCTCTTCGGGGATCAGCACGGTGGTGACTCCGGCTCGCAGCGCCGCCAGCAGCTTCTCCTTCAAGCCACCGATGGGCAGGACCCGGCCGCGCAGCGTCATCTCGCCCGTCATGGCGACCTCGCGGCGGACGGGAATACCGGTCAGCACCGAGACGATCGACGTGATCATCGCGACGCCGGCCGAAGGACCGTCCTTCGGCGTGGCGCCTTCGGGCACGTGGACATGGATGTCCCTGCGTTCGAAGACCGTCGGCTTGATGCCGAACTCCGCCGCTCGCGACTTGACGTAGCTCTCCGCCGCCTGCACGGACTCGCGCATCACATCGCCGAGCTTGCCCGTGGTGATCACCCTGCCCTTGCCCGGCAGCATCACCGCCTCGATGGAAAGGATCTCGCCGCCCACCTCGGTCCAGGCCAGGCCCGTGGTGACGCCGACCAGATCCTTCT
>DATHQQ010000649.1:0-3019 GCA_035482595.1 Verrucomicrobiia bacterium | reverse complement strand
GACCGCGAGCGCGCTCGAGGAAAGACCGAAGCCTTGCGACTCGATGGCCGCTCCGTCGAGCGAAGTGTCGAGTCCGGCTGGCTCCTGATCTATTGCGCCGAGGGCGCGCTCTCGGCAGGCGGCTTCGTGGCCGAGGCCGGCGACACGATCCGCCTGGAATCGGGGCCGCATGAGATCGCCGGCGGCAATGCGATTGCGCTCGTCATGTCCGTTCACATGCTCCGCGGCAGATGACGCGAGACGGCGGCGGCCACCAGCATCCATAGGCCGGCGGCCAGAAACACCACGCGGATGTCGAAGAAGCTGAGCAGCACCGAATAGAGGGCGGCCGGCAGCAGATCGGAGAGGTCGATATAGGTGCGGAAGACGGTCGCCATCTGCGGCCGCTCGAAGGGCTTGACCGCCCGCAGGAAGGGGATGTTGCCGAGCCCGTCCAGCACCATGACATTGAGCGCACCCGCCAGCAGCAGCCCCGCCGCCACCCAGGGCCAGGGATAGGCGAGGGCTGCGAGGATCGTCATTGTGCCGGCGCCGATGAAAGCTCTGATGATGAGCGGCCGGATGCCGCGGCGCTGGGCGAGGCGGCCGACATAGAAAGCGCCGAAGAGCACGGCATTGCCGGCGGAAAGCAGGACCGCGCCGGCCAGCTCGCCCTTGCCGCTCTGCACCATGTAGATCGAGGGATAGACGAAGAACATCGACCACCAGCAGGAGCGGGAGAAGGGGATGAACCAGCCGAGGCGCAGGCGCGGCTGCGAGATGAACCGGCGCACGCTCCGGAAGGGATTGGGGGCGGGCCGGGTTGCCGCGGCCACGGCGGGATTCTCCTTCATCCGGAGATACCAGAAGTAGCAGAGCAGGGCTGCGGCGGCACCGGCGCTCAACAGCTCGGCCGTGCCATGGCCGACCTCGCGATAGAGATAGACGCCCAGCGCCGGGCCCAGCGTCCAGGAAGCCGCGCTCATCACCGCCTTGAAGGGCTCGGAGCGGACGAGGTCGCGCTTGCGGATATAGTCCAGGGTATAGAGGCTGAGGGTGATGTTGAGGGCGGCCGCGGCCAGGGAACGCAGCACCATGGCGGCGATCTGGCCCGTGAAGGTCGCCGTCGCCAGGCAGCCAGCGCAAAGGATCAGCATCACCACGCCCGCGGTATAGACCCAGCGGCGGCGGAAGCGGCGGATCAGCAGCGGGGTGATGAAGCTGGCGCAGAAGCCGGTGATGCTGACGCCGAAATAGGCCAGACTCACATTTCGGGCTTCATGCAGGATCGCATAGGCCTGCAGCGGGATGAGGGCCGCCAGCGTCGAGCGGGAGAGGGATTCCAGGGCGAACATGAGACCGAAAACGCCGATGCCCGGCTGCGTCACCCTGCGCAGCCAAACCGGTTGTTCCGCCGTTACCGACATGCCGAGCCGACACCAATCCGTCGCGCCCGCTCTCGTTGCAAGGACTCTCGTTCAAGTCATGGCTCGAACGAAAACCCTTGGGCTTGCTCCTAGAGCCCCGTGCGCGCGTTACTTCCCCGAGCCTCGAACTGATAGCATCGCGCTCCGGGCGCTGTCGAATTCGCGCTTGCCATGGAGGGCCAGCGTGGCGCGCATGGCTCTAGCGGCTCCACATTTTTTCGTCATTCCCGCGAAAGCGGGAATCCAGGGCCTCATGCTCGGTGTCTGGTCGCTCGCCCTGGATTCCCGCTTTCGCGGGAATGACGAAAGGAAGAGATATGTTCAACTCCGCTAGCCCGCCGACCGCCGCCGCTCCCAGCTCAGAACGGCAATGCCGGCGGCGGCGGAGAGGAGCGAGCCCACCAGCACGCCGAGGCGGATCTCGGCGGCGTGGGAGCCGTCGTCCCAGGCAAGAGTGCCGATGAAGAGGCTCATGGTGAAGCCGATGCCGGCCAGGAGGCCGACACCGTAGATCCCGGTCCAGCTGGCGCCGGCGGGCTTCTCGCCCAGGCCGAGCTTGACCGCGAGGTAAGTGGCACCGAAGACGCCGATCTGCTTGCCGATGAAGAGCCCGACGGCGATCCCGCCGGCCACCCCGTGGAAGAGCTGGGAGATGCTCACCCCCGAGAGGTGCAATCCCGCATTGGCGAAGCCGAAGAGCGGCATGACCAGGAACGAGCTCCAGGGATGGAGCTTGTGCTCGACGGTCTTGAGCGGCGAGGCATCCCCGATAGCCTTGCCCTTCAACGGGATGGCGAAAGCCGTCGCCACCCCGGCCAGAGTGGCATGGACGCCGGATTTCAGCACCAGCACCCAGAGGATGACGCCCAGCACCGCATAAGGCGCCACGCGGCGCACGCCCAGGCGGTTCAGCAGGATCATGAGCGCCAGCACGCAACCCGCCAGGATCAGCGCCAGAGGGCTGAGGTTGCTGGTGTAGAAAATGGCGATGATCACGATGGCGCCCAGATCGTCGATGATGGCGAGCGCCAGGAGGAAGACCTTGAGGCTCGACGGCACGCCACGCCCGATGGCCGACAGGGCGGCGAGCGCGAAGGCGATATCCGTCGCCGCGGGGATCGCCCAGCCGGCGAGCATGTCGCGCTCCCCGCCGCTGAGGGAGATGTAGAGGAGCGCCGGCACCACCATGCCGCCGACGGCCGCCACCGCCGGCAAGGCCGCGCGCTTCACGCTGGAGAGGTCGCCCTCGAGCATCTCGCGCTTGATCTCGGCGCCGATGACCAGGAAGAAGATTGCCATCAGCCCGTCGTTGATCCAGAGCAGCAAGGGCTTATCGAGATGGAGCGCGCCGATACGGACGACGACCGGCGTCTGCAGGAAAAGGTCATAGAGCGGGGCCAGCGCCGTATTGCTGGCGACGAGCGCCAGCACGGCAGCCGCCAGGAGGACGAGACCCGAGGCGGATTCCATCCGCGCGAAATCCCGCAGACTCTCGGCAAGGCGGTTGTAAGTGCTCTCCAACATCCTGGACTTGAGGTACAAGATCGCCGGCGATTGAGCAATCGCGGTCGCAAGACTATTCCAGTCGAAGGGGAGAAACCATGGCAGGCACG
>DATHQQ010000648.1:0-2918 GCA_035482595.1 Verrucomicrobiia bacterium | reverse complement strand
TTCCACGGCGCCCAGCCGATCTAGGCGGGCGTCGAGCGGCGGCCATGGATCTGATCGTCACGGGCAAGGGCGAGGCGCGCTGGGGCGGGCAGCTCTGGCGCTGCGCCTTGGGGCCGGCCAGCGTCGCGGCGCAGAAGCGCGAGGGCGACGGCGCCACGCCGGCGGGACGCTTCCCTTTCCGCCGGCTGCTCTATCGGCCCGACCGCCTGGCACCACCGCCAACGGGGCTGGCCTCGCTGCCGCTGGCGCCGAGCGACGGCTGGTGCGACGAGCCGGGCGATCCCCTCTACAACCGACCGGTCAACTTGCCCTACAAGTCGCGCCACGAGGTGCTGTGGCGCCGCGACGACATCTACGATCTCATCGTCGTGCTCGGCCATAATGACGATCCGGTGCGGCCGGGCGCGGGCAGCGCCGTCTTCCTGCATGTGGCGCGGCCGGATTTCTCGCCGACGGCAGGCTGCATCGTGCTGGCGAAGACGGATCTTCTCGCCTTGCTCGCGGCGGCGAACCCCGGCGACGGCATCGACATAAAGCTCTAGGAGAGTCGGGACCCATGGCGGAATTCGTGGTCGAGTTCGGCCGGGACGAGCCGCCGCCGGCGGACGGAAGACTGGACGCCGCGGCCTTCCATCGCAATCACCGGCCGATCTGGTCGGTCCTCGCCAGCTTCCTCGACGGCAAGACGGGCGACGTGCTGGAGGTCGGCAGCGGCACCGGCCAGCATGTGGTGGAATTCGCCGGGCAGAGCCCGGGCATCACCTGGTGGCCCAGCGACTACAACGAAAAGCATCTCGAGAGCATCGAAGCCTGGCGGCATCATTCGAAGCTCCCGAACATCCGCCCGCCCCAGCGGATCGATCTGCTGAATCCCGACTGGATCCTGCCGCCCGATGACAGCCGGCAGGCCGGCGGGCTGCTGGCAATCCACTGCGCCAATGTCATCCACATCGCGCCCTGGCGGACCGCGGAGAACCTGCTGGCCGGCGCCGCGCGTCAGCTGCGGCCCGACGGCCGGCTGTTCCTCTACGGGCCCTTCAAGCGCGAGGGCCGGCACACCGCCCCCAGCAATGCCGAATTCGACGCCTCGCTCAGGGCCGGCAATCCGGACTGGGGCGTGCGCGACATCGCCGACCTGCGGGCCGTCGCCGATCGCGTAGGTCTGCGCATCGCGGAGATCGCCGAGATGCCGGCGAATAATCTGACGCTGGTGTTCGAGCGAGTGCCGGGGTAGCCGCAGAGACTCTTCAGTGCGGCGAGCGCCTCGCTCTCCCTGCCGTCATGGTCGGCGAAGGCCGACCATCCACGAGTTTGCTAGCCAAGAATAGGGTGTCTCGCGCCCTTTTTCTCGATCATCCCTCAGTAGTGAGGGGACGGTACAATGACCGATCATTGCTGCGATCGCCGGTTGTAGGGCAGGCAAACTCGTGGATGGTCGGCCTTCGCCGACCATGACGAAAGAGAGAGAGCGCGGGCGAGGGTGAGAAGGGCGGCAGCGCCCGCCGCTCAGAACATATGCCCGAAGCGCGTGGCCTTGGTCTCGAGGTAGCCTTCGTTGTGGCGGTTCGAGGGGAAGACGTGGGGGACGCGCTCGACGACGGCGATGCCGAGACGGGCGAGGCCGGTGACCTTCTCGGGGTTGTTGGTCATCAGCCGCACCGACTCGAAGCCCAGGCGGCGCAGCATCTCGGCGGCCGGCAGATAGATCCGCTCGTCGGCGTCGAAGCCCAGCTGGAGATTGGCCTCCAGCGTATCGGCGCCGCGGTCCTGCAGGCGATAGGCCCTGAGCTTGTTGACCAGGCCGATGCCGCGGCCCTCCTGGGCCAGATAGAGCAGCAGCCCGCTGCCCTGGCGCGCGATCTCGGCGATGGCGCCCTGGAGCTGGTCGCCGCAGTCGCAGCGCAGCGACCCCAGCAGATCGCCGGTGAGGCAGGCCGAATGCAGGCGCGTCAGAACCGGGCGGCCATGCTCCGGCTCGCCGATCACGATGGCGAGATGCTCGATGCCGCCGTCGCCGGGGCGGAAGGTGATGATGCGGGTCGCCTCGGCCCCCGCCAGCGGCACTTGCGTCTCGCTGACTGCAACGAGGCTGCGGCTGGCCAGGGTCTCATAGCTCGCGATGTCGCCGATGCTCACGGCCAGGATGTCCTCGGCGGCGGCGAAGGCCCGCCCGTCGCCGGCCGCGGCCGGCAGCAGGCCGATGGCGACGGCGGGGAGCAGGCGCGCCTGCTTGGCGAGCGCGAGGGCGGCTTCGGCATAGGCGGCGAGATTGCCTGAGGCGAGGCTTGCCAGCGGCAGGCGATGGACGGCCGGTGCGGCGGGCGAGGCGGTGGGATCGGCCAGCCGGCGCAGCAGATCGGCTTCGCCGGCGGGATCGACCGGCAGGACGCAGACGCTTGGGCCCCCCGCGGTGATCCGGCTCGCCGGCATCAGGCCGAGCGCCACGGCGCGAGGGGCCGTCAGCGCGAGGAAGACCTTGCCGCCCGAGGCTTCGCCGGACTCCGGTTCGCCGGACTCTGCGGGCCCCGGGGCGCGCCCCTGAGGCCCCCCAGGGGAGCCAGAGAGCAGCGCGAAGAGCCGGGCGAGGTCCTCGCCGTCACCGGTCTCCGCGGCCAGCACCAGGGCCGCTGCGGCCCCGTCGCCCACCAGGACCGGCGCGCCGCGGCGCAGCTCGGCCATGGCGCGGTCGACGGCGGCCAGGGTCCGGCGCGTCGGCTTGTCGACGCCGGCGCCAAGGGGCGTGCTCTCTGGGGCGTGGTCGGGCATTTCGGGTACTCGAAAGCAGCTAAGCGCCTCACCCGGGCGCGCACAAGGACGGGATGCGCGGCAAAACGCAGCGGGAACGGCGGCTTGCGCCCGGCGGGCAGGGGGTGTTATCTCACCTTGCGCATGCATTTCCAACCCTGACGGAGCGCCAG
>DATHQQ010000647.1:0-6754 GCA_035482595.1 Verrucomicrobiia bacterium | reverse complement strand
GAGCAGTTGCTCGACGGAGGCGTAGAAGGCATCGAGGTCTGCGTGGAGGATGGTGGCTGCCGTTTCCATCCGACGGCTCCGCGATTGTGAGAACATAAAGAGAACATTCTCCGCGGATTGTCAACGGCTGGGTTGCGCAGCCTCGCCGGCGAGCTACCCGTTCTCGGGCGCCAGCTTGTCCTGGGTCTTGGTTTCGAAGTCGGCCGCGTCATGGCGCTCATGCAGCTGACTCGAGAGCTCGCCGAAGGAGCGGTTGACCATTCGTCCACGCTGGACGGCCGGGCGGTTGCCGACCAGCTGGCCCCAGCGCTGAACATGCTTGTAGTCCTGCACCGACAGAATCTCCCCCGCCTCGTAGAGCGTCCCTTTCGCGAGGGCGCCATACCAGGGCCAGATCGCCATATCGGCGATCGTGTACGCACGACCCGCCACGTATTCGTTGTCGGCGAGCTGCCAGTCGAGCACGTTGAGCTGGCGCTTCACCTCCATGGCGAAGCGATCGATGGCGTATTCGATCTTCGCGGGCGCATAGGCGTAGAAGTGACCGAAGCCGCCGCCGAGATAGGGTGCTGCTCCCATCTGCCAGAAGAGCCAGGACAGGCATTCGGCGCGGGTGCTGTCGGTTGGGAGGAAGGCCCGGAACTTCTCGGCGAGATAGAGCAGGATCGCGCCGGACTCGAAGACTCGGATCGGCTTCGGGCCGCTGCGGTCCATCAGCGCGGGAATCTTGGAGTTCGGATTCACCGCCACGAAGCCGCTGCCGAACTGCTCGCCGTCGCCGATCTTGATCAGCCAGGCGTCGTACTCCGCACCGCCATGACCCAGAGCCAGCAGCTCCTCGAGCATGACCGTGACCTTCACGCCGTTCGGTGTCGCCAGCGAGTAGAGCTGGAGAGGATGGCGGCCGACCGGCAGCTCTTTGTCGTGGGTCGGCCCCGAGATCGGGCGGTTGATGTTGGCGAACTGGCCGCCGCTCCCCTTGGTCCATGTCCAAACCTTCGGCGGCACGTAGTCAGACGAATTGGTCATCTCGATACTCCTGGGATCTAGCGGGAATACGATCTCGATGCGGGATCAGCAGATTGGTGAGCCGGCGGCGTCCTACCCCAGCAGCCCCAGGCTCCGCAAGCTCGCATGGCCCTTGCGCCCGACCACCACATGATCGTGCAGCAGGATGTCGAGCTTCTCCAGCGCCGCGGCGCAGGCCTTGGTGATGGCGATGTCGTCGCGCGACGGGGTGGGATCGCCGCTCGGGTGGTTGTGCACCATGATGATGGCGCGCGCACCCAGCTCGAGGGCCCGCTTGGCGACCTCGCGGGGATAGACCGGCGCGTGGTTGACGGTGCCGGTCTGCTGGCGCTCATGGGCGATCAGCGCGTTGCGCCCGTCGAGGAAGAGCAGATGGAACTGCTCGATCTTCTCCTCGGCCAGATTGGCGCGGCAATAGTCGAGCAGGCTCTGCCAATTGGCCATGACCGGCCGCTCGCTCAGATCCTGCCGGCTCATCAGCAAGGCGGCGGCGCGCACGGTCTTCAGGCTGGCGATGGCGGCCTCGCCCACGCCTTTGACCTTCGATAGCTCGGCCGGGGTCGCCGCCACGACGCCCGCGAAGGTGGAGAAGCGGTGGAGCAGATCCTTGGCCAGCGGCTTGACGTCGATGCGCGGGATGGCTTGGGCCAGCAGCAGCTCGAGCAGCTCGTAATCGGCGAAGGCCTCGGGGCCTTTCTCCAGCAGCTTCTCGCGGAGGCGCTGCCGGTGGCCGAGGTAATGCGGCTTGTCCGGCGGCGCGTCCTTCGGCACGGCGGGTGAGTTAGTAGGGCGGGGCGTCGAGACCCACGAGGGAGCGGGTGAAGATCTCCACCCCCTCGGCGGTCACGCCGACCGTATGCTCGAACTGGGCGGAGAGGGAGCGGTCGCGGGTGACGGCCGTCCAGCCGTCGTCCAGCACCTTCACCTCGAAGCGGCCGGCATTGATCATCGGCTCGATGGTGAAGAACATGCCTTCCTTCAACTCGGGTCCGGTACCGGCGCGCCCGAAATGCAGCACGCTGGGAGCGTCATGGAAGACGCGGCCGATGCCATGGCCGCAGAAATCGCGGACCACGGAGAAGCGCTCGCCCTCGGCCAGCTTCTGGATCGCTTCCCCGATATCGCCCAGCCGGGCGCCGGGCCGCACCACCTCGATGCCCGCCATCATGGCGCGATAGGTGGCATCGACCAGGCGGCTCGCCTTCACGCTGGGCTTGCCGACGTAATACATGCGGCTGGTGTCGCCATGCCAGCCGTCGAGGATCGCCGTGACGTCGATATTGACGATATCGCCGTCGACGAGCTTCCGGTCGCCGGGAATGCCATGGCAGACGACGTGGTTGATCGAGGTGCAGATCGATTTCGGAAACCCACGGTAGTTGAGCGGGGCGGGGATCGCCTGGTGATCGACGATGAAGTCATGGCAGAGCTTGTCGAGGGCGCCCGTCGTCACCCCCTCGCGCACATGCGGAGTGATGAAATCGAGGGTCTCGGCGGCGAGCCTGCCGGCCTTGCGCATGGCCTCGAACGCGTCGGGTCCATGCAGCTTGATGCGCCTGGCCTCGCCCGACCATTCGGTCGGTGTTTCCTGTCGGGAGTTCATGCCCGCAATTAAGGCCTTGGGGCCCGATTTTGCAAGTGGCTGGCGCCGGGCCCGGCCGTGCCCGGGGCGAGGGGCAGGGGTCCGGCCAGCTCGATCCCTTGGGGCCAGACCCGGCAACCATAGGCCAGGATCTCGACCCCCGCGGCGCTGGCCGCCGCCAGGGCCGCGGCATAGGCGGGGTCGATATCGCCCGCCGCCGCGAAGGACCGGCAATCCTGGCGCTGGGCCAGGAACAGCATCACCGAACGGGCGCCCTGCCGCCGCATCTCCACCAGCTCCTTGAGATGCCGGGTACCCCGGGCGGTGACCGAATCCGGGAATTCCGCCGCCTCGCCCCGGGCCAGAGTGACGCTCTTGACCTCGACATAGCAGAGCGGCCGGTCCGGGCCGCTCAGGAGGAAATCGATGCGCGAACCGGCGCCATAGGCGACCTCCCGGCGCCAGGCCTGATACCCCGCCAGGGCCGGGATCAGCCCCCGGCCCAGCGCCTCCTCGGCCAGGCGGTTGGCATGGCCGGTATTGATGCCCACCAGGGCGCCCCCAGGGGCGCCCCCAGGCGCGCCCGCCACCTCCACCAGCTCCCAGGTCAGGGGCAGCTTGCGCGCCGGATTGGGGCTGCGGGAGAGCCAGACCCGTGCACCCGGCTTCGCCAGCCCCATCATCGAGCCGGGATTGGCGCAATGGACCGTCTCGACCCGGCCCCCCAACTCGCCCGCCAGCTCGACATCGGCGAGGAAGCGCTTGTAGCGGCGGACCAGCCGGCCGGGGAAGAGCGGGGGATCGAAGATCATGGCGCCCCAGGGCTTAGCAGGCCAATCGGGCGCGGCGCAATGATCGGGCGGGGCGCAATCCAGTTGCGCCGCGGCCGGCCCCTGCCTCTACAATCGACCGCGCGCAGGGACCCGAGCAAGAATGATCCTTCCCGATCTCACCGGCTGGCCCGAAGATTTCCATTCCGGTTGCGTGTTCCATGCGGCCCGGCAGCGGGGCATCCCCGTCAAGCGGATCATGGCGCCGCGCGAGCATGGGGGCGTGCCCGAGCCCTGGCTCAGCTTTGCCGTCGGGGGCCGCGGCTATTTCTATAGCCAGGCGATCCTGATCTCCAATCCGGATCCGGCGGACAGCAGCCAGGCCCATCACGTCAACCGCCAGCTCGCCCATGTTACCGTCGATAAATACGCCACCAAGCGCCTGCTGGTCGAACTCGGCGTCCCGGTGCCTTCCGGCGAGCGATTCGCCGCCGGCGATGTCGAGAAGGCCGAGGCGATGTTCATGGAGATGAGGCGGCCGGTCTGCCTGAAGCCCGGCCGGGCCGAGCAGGGCCGATCGGTCTTTCCCTGGCTTTGCGACCGTCCCGCCTTCCTCGAGGCCTTCCACGCCGCCGGCCGTGCCTATCGCGAGCTCGTGGTCGAGGAGCATGTGGAGGGAGAGCAGGTGCGCCTCTTCTACGTCCGTCCCTCGGTCATCGGCCTTCGCCTCGACCGGCCGGCCAATGTGGTGGCCGACGGCAAGCGCAGCATCGCCGAGCTCGTCGCGGCCAAGAACGAAGAGCGCCGTCGCCGGGCTTCGCCGGGCGCCTTCCCGGTCCTGCTGGATCGGGAGGCCCATCGCTATCTGTCCCAGCAGGGTCTTGCCCTCGAGAGCCGGCCCGCGGCAGGTAAGCGCGTCTTCCTGCGCGGCACCTCGAACCCCGGCACCGGGGCGGATACGATCGATTGCCGCCCGTTCCTGCACCCCTCTTACGTCCGGCTCGTCGAGGATTTCTGCGGGCGCCTGCCGGATATGCGCCTCGTCGCCGTGGACATGATGATGGCCGACCCGACCCGGCCGGCCGAATGCGGAAACCATTGGGTGCTGGAGCTCAACGGGGCGCCGGGGCTGACCAGCTTCTACTTCCCCTGGGAGGGCGAGCCCCAGGATGTCGCCGGCGCGCTAATCGAGCGGCTGATGGTCGATCAATGGTAGGCGGATTCCCGGGTTGCAACCACGGGACGGGCGACGCAGAGTAGCGCCGTCCCGCCATGCCGCCATCCCGTTTTGAGCCTCCCATGCGCCGTCCCCTCCTGTCAGCGATTGCCATGCTGCTGCTCGCTTCCTGCGCCAATCCCACGGCCGAGACGGTGGATTGGCGCCGCGAAGCTACGGCGCCGGAGGACGCCCGCGCCGATCTGCGCGCCTGTACGCTATCCGCGCGCCGCCAGGTCGATCGCGAGCAGGCGAACGAGGGCATGGCCGGCGACACCACGAACCAGGACAGCCTGATCACCAGCATGAATGCCTATGACCAGGATAAGCGGGTCGATGCCCTGACCCGGCAATGCATGCTGCTGCATGGCTACCAGCCGCTGGCGTCGGGGGCGAGCTGATGGCGGGACAAGAGGAAGGAGAGATCGTCACCGCCGCGGTGCTGATCATCGGCAATGAGATCCTCTCCGGCCGCACCAAGGATGTGAACCTGGGCTACATCGCCGAGGCGCTCACCAAGCTCGGCATCCGGCTGCGCGAGGCCCGCGTGATCTCCGATGTCGAGGCGGAGATCGTCGCGGCGGTCAACGAATGCCGGGCGCGTTACGACTATGTCTTCACCACCGGTGGCATCGGGCCCACCCATGACGACATCACCTCCGCGGCGGTCGCTCGCGCCTTCGGCGTGCCGCTCATACTCGATCCCAGGGCGCGTGCGCTGCTGGAGCCGCACTATCCCCCGGGTGGGCTGAACGAGGCGCGGCTGCGCATGGCCCATGTGCCGGAGGGGGCCGATCTGGTCCTGAATCCGGTCTCGGCAGCGCCGGGCTTTCGCATGGGCAATGTCTTCGTGCTCGCCGGGGTGCCTGCGGTGATGCGTGCCATGTTCGACGGGCTGAAGGGAAATCTCCGGGGCGGCCCTCCGGTCCTCTCGGCGACGGTCGGGGCTTATCTGGGCGAAGGCGTCATCGCCGCCGGCCTGGGCGCGCTGCAGGGGCGGTATCCGGCTCTCGAGATCGGCAGCTATCCCTTCTTCCGCCAGGGCCGCTATGGCGCGAGCTTCGTGCTGCGCGGCACGGATCGCGCGCTGATCGACAAGGCCGCCGAGGAGCTTCGCGCGCTCATCCGCCAGCTCGGCGCCGAGCCGATCGAGGGTGAGGCGCCGGGTTAGGCAATGTTCTGATTGACGGGCGCCCCGATTCCACCATTCGCCGCTCCCGCGAAAGCGGGAATCCAGGGCGACCGGCGAGGTCCGGCGCATGTGGCCTGGCGCCGCTCTGCCGCGGCACGGCCTGCAAGCCCTGAGGGCAGGGGCGGCGCTGGCTCGGCCGAGGCCGATGTTCTAGTCTCCGCAGGGGCCCGCTTGGTGAAACTGGTAGACACAAGGGACTTAAAATCCCTTGGCCGGCAACGGCCGTGCCGGTTCAAGTCCGGCAGCGGGCACCAATCATATCAATAAGTTGAAAGGGGAAATGCCCAGCCTTGGGCACCACCCAATGGATCCCAGGTAAGCAATAGGTAAGCAAGATGCCTGTTTGTACTGCGGCGAAGTTCGCCTAAACCGGGGGGCGAGATGCTTTTTCATCGCGAAACCAATTTAAGCTGTCTTTGCAGGCCGGGCTCTAGCTCCCTACCGGTCCGGATTGCTGATAGTGTTCGCGCATGGCTAGTTTGATCCGTCGGTTTCGGGAGTTCCTATTGCGGCCGGTTCGGAAACGATTCGAGTCGCTAGTCGAGCGGGTCACCGCTGTGCAGCGCACGCAAATCGGAGCGCTACATGCCCAATGCGAAGGTCTGCACGCCAAGATCGATGCGGTGCGTACCGAAAACGACCGTCTGCACGCCCGGATCGATGCGGTGCGTATCGAAAGCGACCGTCTGCATGCCCTGATCGATGCGATGCGTAGCGAAGACGACCGCCTGCATGCCCTGATCGATGCGGTGCGTACCGAAAGCGACCGTCTGCATGTTCAGGTCGGTGCGCTGCGTCTGCAGAACGACAGTCTCTATGCCGAAGTAAGCGGGCTGCACGCCCGAAGCGCCGAAGTTGGAGCGCTGCGGGATCAGATCTTCACACTCGAGCGGCTGGTGACCGGCACGCGCGCAGCAAGGCCGCCGGGTGCAACAAGCGCGGTGGCTGCTCTCGACAATCCCGCC
>DATHQQ010000646.1:0-2010 GCA_035482595.1 Verrucomicrobiia bacterium | reverse complement strand
ATATTCCGTCGCCCCCATCTCGTCGATGATCTTGGCCCCCAGCTCCTCAAGCCGGCGGTCGACCTCCGCATGGCGCTTCTTGACCTGGTGATGGATGTCGAAGCCCTTCGACATCTCATCCTGCTCGGCGAGCTTGAAGCGCAGCACCAGCTCGGTCCCCCGCGGCTTGCCGTAGAGGGCATAGCCGGTCGAATCGGGACCGCGATGCTTCAGGGATTGCAGCATCGCGGTCATCTCCTGACCCACGTCGCCGCTCTTCCCGCGATGAATCAATCCAGCAATGCCGCACATGAGGCGAGCTCCTTCCGCTGACTGCTTAAGGCAGATAGTCCCAATACTGTTTCAGATCCCAATCGGTGACGGTGGACATGAACTTCTCCCACTCGTCCCGCTTGTAATGGTTGAAGACCCGGTACATCTCGTCGGGCATGGCCGATTTGACGGTCTCGTCTTTCTCGAGCTCGGTCAAGGCGTCGCCCAGCGACATGGGGAGCTTCTTCACCTTCTTGCCGGCTGCCATGGCGGCATAGATGTTGCGCTCCTCGGGCTCGCCCGGATCCAGCCTCTGATTGATGCCGTCGTCGAAGGCCTTGAGGATGCCGCCCGCCATCAGATAGGGATTCACGGTCGAATCCACGGAGCGGTATTCGAAGCGGCCCGGCGCCGAGATGCGCAGCGCGCAGGTCCGGTTCTGGTAGCCCCAATCGGCATAGACGGGCGCCCAGAAACCCGTGTCCCAGAGACGGCGGTAGGAATTGACGGTAGAGGATCCGATGGCCGTCAGCGCGCCCACATGCTTGATAAGTCCGCCGATGCAATTGAGGCCGATGGGCCCCGGCTTCGCCTGCCCCTTCAGCGGCAGGAAGGTGTTCTCGCCGCCCTTCAGATAAGTGAAGTTGCCTTCCATGCCCGGCAGCTTGTCGTTGCCCAGCTTGTTCAGCTTCTCCTCGCCGCCGCGCCAGAGCGAGAGGTTGTGATGGCAGCCCGAGGCCGAGACGCCCATGAAGGGCTTGGCCATGAAGCAGGCGATCAAATTGAACTCTCGGGCGACCTGGGCGCAGATCTGGCGATAGGTGGTGAGCCGATCCGCCGTGCGCAGGCAGTCGTCGAACATGAAGTTCAGCTCGAGCTGGCCCGGCGCGTCCTCGTGATCGCCCTGGATCATGTCGAGGCCCATGGCGCGGGAATATTCGATCGCGCGCATGAAGACGGGGCGCAGCGATTCGAACTGGTCGATGTGATAGCAATTGGGCTTGGAGAAACCGCCATCGGGCAGGCCGTCGGCGCCCTTCTTCAGCCACATCATCTCCGGCTCGCAGCCGTGGCGCAGGTGCAGGCCCTTATGGGCCTTCTTGAACTCCTCATGGATGATCCGGAGATTGCCGCGGCAGTCGGAGGTCAGATGCCCGCCGGGATTGACCTTCTCCTCGCGGTTGCGGAAGCAGGTGCAGAAGACGCGGGCGACGCGCTTGTCCCAGGGCAGCTGCACGAAGGTCTCGGGGTCGGGAATGCCGACCAGCTCGGAGGCCTCGGGGCCATAGCCGATGTAGTTCCTGTGGCGGTCGACGAAGAGATTGGCGGTCGAGCCATAGACCAGCTGGAAACCCTTCTCCGCCACCGTCTCCCAATGGTCCGAGGGCACGCCCTTGCCGACGATGCGCCCGGTGACCGAGACGAACTGGTAGTAGATGTACTGGATACCCAGTTCCTTGATCTTCTCCCGGACCTGCTTCACCAGCTCCTTGCGGCCCTTGGCGTTAACGTGAACTTCCAAGTCGGTCATGTGCTTCCCCTATTTTTTAAATCTTGTCGTTGTCGTTTCCCTGTCGCTCGCCGCCGCGGCGAAATGTTCGCTACAACCCTCTTGCCTCAGCTCCACGGGAACGGGCTGTTGGACGTCGGATGCAGCTTGCCTTCCCGAAAGCGCGAGAAGCGGAAGGGCTGGAGCAGCTCGTCGCCCTGGCCGCAGATATCCTTGGCCACCAGATCGCCGACGCCGATCATCTTGTA
>DATHQQ010000645.1:0-4987 GCA_035482595.1 Verrucomicrobiia bacterium | reverse complement strand
CGGTCCCGGCACCTTCATCTCCAATGGCGGCACACTGACGCTCGATACGGTGCTTAACGAAGGCGGGGTTGCGACGCGCTCCGATACATTGGTCGTGGACGGCACATCGGTCGGCCCCAACGGCGCAACGAAGACCGAGATCCTCAATGCCGGCGGGGAGGGTGCGCAGACCGTGCAGGACGGGATTCTGGTCGTACAGGTACTGGACCCGACCCGCTCCGCGCCTGGCGCGTTTACACTCGCCAACGATGTCGAGGTCGGCCCGTTCGACTACCGGTTGTTCCAAGGCGGCGTGGGCGGCGACAACCCCGGCGATTGGTTTCTGCGCTCGGACTTCGTCGTGCCGCCGATACCGCCTATCGTCGAGCCGCCCGAGCCGACGGAGCCGCCTGGGAAGCCGGAACCGCCGGAGCCTCCGCAGCCGCAGCCGCCGGTGACGGACCTGCCGCCGTTCCCGAGCCTGCCGCCGGCCGATCCGCTGCCGCCCGGTGTCTACCCGATCATCGGGCCGCGGCTGGCCACCGATGGCGTGGTTCAGCCGATCGCGCGGCAGATCGGGCTGACCATGCTCGGCACGCTGCATGAGCGCATCGGCGACACGCTGTTGCAGGAGAGTCCCGACGGCTGGGGCCGTTCCGCCTGGGGTCGCGTCTTCGGTGATCAGATCGACAACCGCTACCAGGCCTTCGCCGACCCGAACGTCGATGGCCGGATCATCGGCGTGCAGGCCGGCTTCGATATCTGGCGCGGCAGCCTCTTTCCCGGCCATCGCGATGCCGCCGGCCTCTACTTCGCCTATGGCAACAGCGCCTCGGATGTGAACGGCCTGGTCACCAACCCGGCGGCAACCGGATATATGATGACCCAGACCGGCACGCTGGATCTCAACGGCTATTCCGGCGGCGCATACTGGACCCATTACGGTCCCGGCGGATGGTATCTCGACGGGGTGCTCCAGGGCACGGCCTACACCGGCACGGCGACGACGGCGGTTTCCAGCCTGCCGACGACGGGTTCCGGCATCCTCATCTCGCTGGAGGGGGGCTATCCGGTGCCGCTGCCGCTCGGGCCGAACTTCATATTGGAGCCTCAGGCGCAGGTCATCTGGCAGCATGTCGGGTTCAGCGAGGCCAATGACGGGCTGACCTCGGTGGATCTCGGTTCGACCTCGGGGACGACCGGGCGGCTCGGCGTGCGCGGCCAGTGGACCATCCCCGGCGACAACGGACAGGTCTGGCAGCCCTATTTTCGTGCCAATGTCTGGCGAGACTGGGGCGGAGACGCGTCGACGACCTTTTCCGGGTCGTCCGTTGCGGTGCCGCTGCTGGAGCAGGCGACACGGCTGGAATTCGCCGGCGGCATTACGGCCAAGGTCAATTCCAGTTTGAGCTTCTATGCCCAGGGCGGCTATCAGTTCGCGGTCGGCGATACCGCCGGCGGCGAGCGCCAGGGCATCAGCGGCGACCTCGGGCTCCGGATCAAGTGGTGACGCCGGCCTCGGAAATAGCGAAACATGGCGGCCCCTGTCAGATTGCGTAGCCGAGCCGCGTCAGGGCGGCGCGTCGCCAGAACCGACGGTCCGGCCCGGACGGCTGCGCCTTAACGAGGTCGTAATGGCTCTGGCGGCAAGATCGCAGGCAAAGGGCGTGCGGCAGTTCGACACGGCCGGTCTGTCATGTTGTGGACGCCGGGCCCGAAATGGGGGATGGGGGATCGGGGGAATGATCACGACTATAGCGAGACGGGTCCCGTGCTACTATCATTAGAATTGCGAAGCCGCCGTGACTGCGGAGGGAGCTAGCCCGATGCTGGGAGCGCCTGCCAATCCACCCTGTGGCTCTGGACAGCGGGGCCTTCTGCCTTTCCTGGCGGCGCTGATTCTGATCCTGCTCACCGCCGCCCTGCCCGCCCGGGCGCAGAATGCCCCGGCGCAGAATGCCCCAGCCGAAGCCGCCCCTCCGGAAAGCCCGCCCCCCCCGCTCTCTGCCGAGCAGCTCGATGAGCTCGTTGCGCCGATCGCGCTATATCCCGATGCATTGCTGGCCCAGGTGCTGATGGCCTCGGCCTATCCCATGGATGTGGTGGCCGCCGACCGCTTCCTGCAGAAGAATCCCAAGCTCTCGGGGGATGAGATGGAGCAGGCGCTCCAGGACAAGCCCTGGGACATGAGCGTCAAGACGCTGACACACTTCCCCTCGGTCCTGAAATACATGGACGAGAACCTGGACTGGACCCAGGCCCTGGGCGATGCCTTCGTCAATCAGCAGTCCGATGTCATGGCCGCGGCCCAGCACTTGCGTGAGGAAGCCAACGCCGCGGGCAATCTCAAGAGCGGGCCACAACAGACCGTCACCACCACTGCCGACAACGCGATCGTGATTGCGCCGACCGACGGACAGACCGTCTACGTCCCGCAGTACAATCCCGAGGTGGTCTATACCCAGGCGCCGGCCACGACCGTGGTGACCGAGCCCTCGACCACAGTCGTCCCCTCAACCACCGTCGTCACGGAGTCCAGCAGCAGCGATGCTCTGGTGACAGGCCTGCTGGGCTTCGCCGGCGGGGCGATCGTGGGCGGCCTCATCGCCGACAACAACAACTGGTGCGACTGGGGTGGTGGCGGCGTCTATCCCCCGCCGTACTATGGCGGTGGCGGTGGATGGTCGGGTTGGGGCAATCCGCCGGCCAACTGGAACTCCAACGGCTGGAACCAGGGGGGCCGTTACGGCAACAACAACATCAACACCGGCAATATAAACGTCAACAACGGGTCCGGGCGCTGGCAGGCCAATACCAACCGGCGGTCGGCCAACGGTCGAGGACAGGCCGGCACCAACCGGTCCAACCGGTCGGCCGGCAACCGCGATTTCGGGTATGGCGACAACCGTGGTGGGGGCAATACGGCGCGTGGAAACAGGGGCCAGAGCAGCGCCTTCTCAGGCAACGGCGCCGGCAATTCAGCGCGGCAGAGTTCCCAACGCGGCGCACAGAGTCGGTCGGCAACCACTACCCGGCCGCAGGCGGGCAAGCCACAGGCGAACAGACCGCAGGCGGGCAAGCCCCAGGCGAACAGACCGCAGGCGAACAGACCACAGGCGACCAAACCGCAGGCAAACAGACCGCAGGCGAGCAAAGGTACCCAGAACCGTGGCGGCACAGGCGGCGCCAATGCCTTCAGCAGCAACGGCAGTCGCGGCGGCGCCACCCGGTCGGCAAGCCAGAGAGGCGCGGGCAGCATGAAGTCGGCGCAGCGCAGCGGTTACAAGCGGACTGGTGGTGGTGGTGGTGGTGGTAAGCGTCGCTGAGGGCCCGCCGTGGCAGAGATCGGAAGGGAGTAGGTCATGGGAAGCCGTGTCTTGAACGAAGCTCGTGGCGGGAGCGTATCGGTTGGGATCATCGCGGCACTCTGCGTGCTGCTGGCGACGGGCCCGGCGAGCGCGACCGATGCGAAGACCTTTCCGACGCCCGAGGCGGCTGCCCAGGCGCTGATCGCCGCGGCCAAGAGCGGCGATCAGCAGGCAGTCCTCGAGGTTCTCGGATCCGATGCCAAGGATATCATCTCCACCGGCGACGAGGTCCAGGACAAGGAAGCCGCCGCGAAATTCCTGACCTCGGTGCAACAGAAGATGCATCTGGAGCAGACCGATGATGGCGCCGAGGTCATGAATATCGGCACCGACGACTGGCCCTTTCCGATCCCGATCGTGAAACAGGGGGATGTCTGGGCCTTCGACACCGCGGCAGGCAAGCAGGAGATGCTCGACCGGCGGGTCGGCGCCAACGAGCTCGAGACCATCGATGTCTGCCGATCCTTTGTCGCCGCCCAACGTGCCTATGCGAGCCAGATCCAGGATAACAGCGGCCTCGTCAAATACGCCCGGAAGCTCATCAGCAGCCCCGGCAAGCACGACGGGCTGTACTGGCCGCCGGAGGACGGAAAGCCCCTAAGCCCGATGGGCCCCCTGGTTGCCGATGCGGTGCAGGAGGGTTATGGCGGCAAGAAGGGCAGCCCCTACCATGGGTATTTCTATAAATTGCTCACGGGTCAGGGCAAAAACGCGCCAGGTGGTGCCTACAGCTACGTCATCAACGGCAACATGGTTGCCGGCTTCGCGCTGGTCGCCTACCCCGCGCAGTACGGCTCCTCGGGGGTGATGACCTTCATCGTCAATCAGAACGGCGTGGTCTATCAGAAGGATCTCGGTCTGAAGACAACGGCGACCGCCCAGGCGATGACCACCTTCGATCCGAATTCGACTTGGCAGAAGGCGGAGTAAATCTGAGGTCAGCGCCAACTCGGCGCTCACATGCCTTCGGTGGTGGCGGCGGGAGCGACGGGGCGGGCTGAAGCCTGCTCAGCATCCTGGGTGCGCGCAAGCGCACAGACAAGTAGGTGCGCGGGGCCCTCCTCGCTGATCAGGCACCTATCGAGCCGCTGACCCTTGCGAGCAGGATGCGGCGCAGGGAGCGTGCGGAGCACCGACGCCCGCCGCACGCCCCGCCGCCGCCGGCTATGACGCAACGTGCGCCAGCCGGTCAGCGGCCGAGCGATCCGGGCGCTCTTCGTCCTCTTCTTATGCGTGCCTCTCGCGGAGCCGGCGAGCAAGCACCAGACGGCGCATACGACGGCGGCGCATCATGCGGCGCCCCAGCAAAAGGCGAACGAGACGCCGATCACCGCCACCCTCCTCATCATCATCATCATCGTCATCATCGTCTTCGTCCTCGTCCTCGTCCTCCTCCTCACGCGCTCCCGCGCGCTCCCGGAGCAGGTGGGCGAGCAGCAAACGGCGTATGCGGCGTCGGCGGATGATGCCGCCGGCGAGCAGAAGGCGGACCAGCCGGTGATCGTCGCTGCCCCCCTCGTCCTCCCCGACATCATCGTCATCATCATCATCTTCATCATCATCCTCCCGCTCGCTCCGCTCCTTGAGGAGGCGCGCGAGCAGAAGGCGGCGCACCCGACGACGGCGCAACATGCCGCCCG
>DATHQQ010000644.1:0-9241 GCA_035482595.1 Verrucomicrobiia bacterium | reverse complement strand
GGATCATGATGAGTCTGCGCTTCATCGATTGCATTGTTGAGAATACGGCCACCCCCACCCCGACCCTCCCCCCTCAAAACGCGGGCCTGACGGCCCGCAGGGGGAGGGGGAAGAAAGCAGTGGCTGTAATCAGTGAGATATGAATATCGCCTAGCGCGAAAGCGCATCAGGTGCCGCCGCGATCCAGCGTGAACAGCTCCTGCGAATGCCGGAGGCCACGGAGCGCGTAGCGGCCGACGGAGGCGAGCGGCGGGCCGGTGTCGCCCAGCGCGGCGGCGAAGGCGGCGGAGAGGAGCAAAGGCTGGTCGACCGAGCGGCACATGGCGGCGATGCGGCTGGCCTCGTTGACCGCCGGGCCCACCACGGTGAAATCGAGGCGGTCGGGGCTGCCGACATTGCCGAAGAAAACCTCGCCGATATGCAGGCCCAGATAGATCTCCGTCACCGGCAGGCTCTCGGCGCTGCGGCGCTGGTTCAGCGCCGCGACACGCTCTCTGGCTCCCGTGGCGGCGGCGATGGCCGCGGCGCAGGCCTTGCCCCGCTCCTCGGCCGGGAACATCGCCAGCACCCCATCGCCGATCAGCTTCAGCACGTCGCCGCCCTCGGCCTGGATGGCGGAGACCACCGCCTCGGCATAATCGTTCAGCAGCGGGATGATCTGGGCCGGCTCGGCGGCGTCGGTGATCCGGGTGAAGCCGCGCAGATCGCTGAACCAGAGCACGGCCTCGATCCGGTCGGCGATGCCCCGCTCGATCCGCCCGCTCAGCACCTGGCGGCCCGCCTCGCGGCCGAGATAGGTCTCCACCAGGGCCTGGGCGATCCGCCCCAGGGAGGCGCATTTCATCGCCATGGCCAGGAAGGGCGAAAGCCGGCGGAGCGCAATGACCTCGGCCTCGGTGAAGCCTTCGGGTCGATCGGTCTCCCAGCCGGAATAGACGCAATCCATGTCGCCCACCGTGCCCTCGGCGGCGAATTTATTCATGATGCCGAGATAGTCGGTGTTGCCGGCGGCGAACGAGGTTTCGAGATTGCTGAATTCCACGATCGATTCCGGCGTCAGGCGGCGGCGCAGATGGGTCTCGCTGCCTATCAGCAACCGATAATAGATGCTCCGGCGATAGTTTTCCGAGGCCTCGCCCCGGTTGGTGCGGCCGTATTCCGTCCGCTTCGTCTCCGGCTGGTCGCGAAGCCAGCGGATGGCATGGCCCTCGTAGAGCGGATGCAGCGTATCGATGACGACGGTCCCGCCCGCGAGCGGCAGGCCGGTGGCCGAGAGGCGCTCGCAATAGCCCTCGAGCATGGCGATCTCGCTCCGGCCGGCGAGGCCCGCCTTGGTGATCCAGGCCGAAAGCTCGAGGAGCCTTCCTTCATCCATGATCTACATCTCCCGCTCAGGCCGAGCGGGCGGGCGCCTCGCTCGGCTTTGCACGACGATAACGCGAGAACTGCCGGTCGGCGAGCACGCCGATCAATATCACGGTCCCCATCACCGCGAAGTTAAGGGAGCTCGGAATGCCCAGGAGATTGACCAGGTTCTGCAGGATCTGAAGCAGCACCGAGCCGAGCACGATCCCCAGCACCGAGCCTTCGCCGCCGCGCAGCGAACAGCCGCCCAGCACCGCCGCGGCGATGCCGTAGAGCTCGTAGAAGTTGCCGTGGGAGGCCGGCGAGATCGAGCGGGTGTACATGGCGAAGAAGACCGCCGCCAGACCGGCGAGCCCGCCGCAGATGATATAGGCGGCCGCGATCACGCGCTCGGTGCGGATGCCGGAATAGCGGGCGGCCTCCTCGTTCTTGCCCACCGCGTAGAGATATCGGCCGAAGACCGAGCGGTGCAGCACCACCCCCATGATGATGGCGACCAGGATGAAGGTGATGAAGCTGTGGGGGACGCCGAAGCTGCGCCCGGCGGCGAGCCATTCCAATGTCGGGAAGCTCTGGCCGAACTGGAAGCCGGCGGTGCCGTCGTCGGTGTACCAGCGCGCGACCCCGCGATAGATCAAGAGGCCGCAGAGGGTGACGACGAAGGGCTGCAGCCTGAGGCGCGCGATGAGGAAGCCATGGACGGCCCCGATCACGATCCCGGCCAGCACCATCAGCAGCAGGGCCACCAGCCAGTTGACGTTATAGGTCACCAGGAGGTCGATGAAGATCGCGCCCAGAAGAGCGAAGACCGAGCCGACGGAGAGCTCGATGCCGCCGGTGATGATGACGAAGCCCTCGCCGATGGAGAACAGGCCGAAGAGACCGATCAGATTGGCGGTATTGGCGATGTTGATGGGCGAGAGGAACCGGGGGTTGAGGATCGCCGTCACGGTCCCCACCACCAGGATCAGAATGAGAAGCCCCAGATCCTTCTTCAGCATGGTGCCCCGATCTTCGTGCAGCGCGCTATTTCAATGGAGTGTATGCCCGACGGCGAGCTGGAGCACATTGTGTTCGCTGAACTCTCCGCGATCAAGGAATCCGCTGATGGAGCCCTCATGCATCACGGCGATCCGGTCGCTGACGCCGATCACCTCCTCCATGTCGCTGGAAATCATGAGGACGGCGACGCCGGAATCGGCCAGCCCGCGCATCAGCTGATAGATCTCGTTCTTGGCGCCCACGTCGATGCCCCGGGTCGGCTCGTCGAAGATCATGCAGCGCGGCTTCATCGACAGCCATTTGGCCAGCACCACCTTCTGCTGATTGCCGCCCGACATGGTCCCCACCTCGGTGGCGACGCTGGGCGTCTTGATCCGGAGGCGTTCGCGCTGGGTCTCGGCATTGGCGGCCTCGCGGCCCGGGCTGATGAGCCTCATCCAGGCGTAGGAATCGAGATCGGGCAGGGAGATATTGGCGCTCAGCGACACGTCCAGCAGCAGGCTCAGCTTCTTGCGGTCCTCCGGCACCAGATAGATCCCGCGCTCGATGGCCTCGCGCGGGGAGCGGACGGCGATGGGCGCCCCGCCCAGGCGCAAGCCCCCGGCCACCGGGGCGTCGATGCCGAACATCACCCGGGCGAGCTCCGTCCGGCCCGAGCCGACGAGGCCGGCGAGGCCCAGGATCTCGCCGCTGCGCACCGACAGGCTCACGGCGTGGCCGGGATATGTTGCGGTCTTGAGGTCGACCAGCTCCAGGATGGTCTCGCCGGGTGCGGCCCGGGGCGGGATATAGAGGGATTTCAGATCGCGGCCGATCATCAGGCGAATCATCGCCGGCGGATCGATCTCCTCGCGCCCCAGCTCGCCGACCACGCGGCCGTCGCGCAGCACGACCACCCGGTCGGCACAGCGCTTGATCTCGTTGAGGCGATGGGAAATGAAGATGATGCTGACGCCATGGGCCTTGAGATCGGCGATCACCCCCATCAGCCGGTCCGTTTCCGACAAGGTGAGGGAGGAGGTGGGCTCGTCCATGATGACGAGACGGGCCTCGAGCGACAGCGCCTTGGCGATCTCCAGGAGCTGGCGCTGGGCGAGCGACAGATCGGCCACGGGCGTATCGGGGCTGAAATCCGCGCCGACGCGCGCCAGCAGCCGGCCGACCTGCTCGCGGAGCTTGCGCCGGTCGATCAGGCGCAGCGGCCCGCCATAGCGCGGCTCGCGGCCGATGAAGACATTGGCCGCCGCGTCGAGATTGTCGAAGAGGTTCAGCTCCTGATGGACGAAGGCGATGCCGCCGGCCATGGCCTCGCGGACGCTGAGGGCGGCATGCTCCTTGCCGTCCAGGCGGATGCACCCGGCGGTGGGCTCCACCACCCCGCCCAGCACCTTCATCAGCGTGCTCTTGCCGGCGCCGTTCTCGCCGATGAGCCCGACGACCTCGCCCCGCCCGACGGCGAGGCTGACCGCATCCAGGGCGATCACGCCCGGATAGGTCTTGGTTATGTCGTCGAGTTCGAGGAGATGATCGGGCATGATCCGATGCGGGCCGGCGCGGTTCGGAAACCGCGCCGGCCGCTCGACTGATCGGGGCTGGCTTACTTGGCCCCGGTGCGCTGCTTCAGCTCCGCCCAGAAGGCATCGACGTTGGACTGGTCGATGATCTTGGTCGGGATGATGATGAGGCCGTTGGCCGGGATGCCCGACTTGTCGCCCTCGAGATATTTCGCCATGAGCTTCATGCCCTGATAGCCCCATTCATAGGGCTGCTGCACGACGGTGCCGACGATGGTGCCTTCCTTGACGCCGCCCAGGGTGATCGGATCTTCGTCGAAGCCGATGACCTTGATCGAGCCGAGCTTGCCGGCTTCCTTCAGCGCCTCGTAGATGCGCGGGGTGTTGTAGGAATAGAAGCCGACCATGCAGTTGATATCCGGGTTCTTGGCCAGGGCATCCTCGACATTGCGCTTGGCCCGGGTCTGGTCGATATCGTCGCCGCGCACGTCGATCAGCTCGACCTTGGAGCCGGCGATGGCCTGCTTGACGCCCTCGATGCGCTCGCGGGCATTGTCGGCCTCCAGCAGCCCGACGAAGCCGATGCACTTGCCGCCGTCGGGGAGCGCCTTCAGCATCAGGCTGCCGGCCTGCTTGCCGGCATCGGTGTTGGAGCTGCCGATATAGGCGATGCGCTTGGACTGCGGGGCATCGCTGTCGGTGGTGAAGAGGAGCGTCTGGCTCGCGATCTTGTCGAGGCCATCGGTCTGATGCTTGGGATCGACGGCGCTGACCATGATTCCGGCGACGCCGGCGGCGACCAGATCGTCCATCAGCCGCTGCTGGATGGCGGCGGCGGATTGCTCGGGATATTTCAGCACGAGGGTGTAATTGGGCAGCTCTTCCTGCGCCTTCTTCACGCCCGCCTCGGCGTTCTTCCAGAAATCGGAGGCGCCGTTGACGACGAAGGCCAGGGTCTTCTTATCTTGGGCCATGGCGCCGGAGACGGTCGACAGGGCCAGGAGAGCGGCAATACCGGCAAGTAGGGTACGTTTCATGGATATCCTCCCGTTGTCAGAACTTTTTAAAATCCCGGGGCGAGCGGCGTCGCCCAAGCTTCGTCCGACATTCTCGTCCGGGGACTCTTAATTATTTATCATACAAAAGTCCATCCTCTGTGCGCAGGGGCCCCCTATTGCACCGCGATCGCCTCCACCTCGACCAGATATTGCGGCCGGCCCAGCCCCGCGACCAGCACCAGGGTCCAGGGCGGCAGGAGCTCGCCTACCGCGTCCCGATGGACCTCGTAATAGGGCCGGACATGCTCCCGCCCGACGACAAAGGAGGTGAGCTTCACGAGATCGGCGATGCCCATGCCGCCCTCGGCCAGGATCGCCCGGAGATTGACCCAGGTCTGGCGCGCCTGCTCGGCGAAATCCGCCGAGATGCTGCCGTCCGGCCGCTCCCCGATCTGGCCGGAGAGATAAAGCGTGCGCGCCGGCCGCTCGACCAGCACCGCATGGTTATAGGCGCTCGCGGGCCTGGCGATCCCGCCAGGGTTGATGATGCGTCGCATGGGGTTGTCCTTTCTGGTAACGCGCTGTCCCACAAATTCCAGGGTGAGGCCGGTGAGCTTCACTCTCTCTGTCGTCATGGTCGGCGCAGGCCGACCATCCACGAGTTCGTCCGCCCCGTATCAGGTACTTCACTAGGATTTTCCATGCGAGAGCGTGAAACGCCGAATCTGCGGCAGGCAAACTCGTGGATGGTCGGCCTGCGCCGACCATGACGGGGAGGGGACGAGGCAGGCGGGCAGCGGGTCACAACCGGGACGCGAACCGCGCATCAAATGGAACGTACGTTCCATTCTCCCCGCTATTCCGGTTGACTTAGACCGCGGGGTCCTGTTCAATTTCATGAAATTCCATCGTTCCAAACAGGGGGAGTGATGAAGCGGCTGCGGGTGGGGCTGGTCGGCGCGGGGCTCGTGGGGCAGGCCGAGCATGCCTTCTACCTCTGGGAGGAGCGCGAACGGTTTGCCTTCGTCGCGCTGGCCGATGCCTCGGCCGCGGTGCGCGCAGCCGTGGGGGCGCGCTACGGTCTGGAATCGCTGCATGAGGATATCCAGGGGATGCTGACCGCCAAGCTCGACGCCTTGGTGATCGCCGCACCGGATTCCTTCCACCCGGCGCTTGCCATCGCCGGGCTGGAGGCGGGCCTCCATGTGATGTGCGAGAAGCCGTTGGCGCTCACCACGGCGGCCTGCGACCGGATTGCCGCGGCGCGCGACCGGTCGGGGCGCGTGCTCCAGGTCGCCTATATGAAGCGCTACGACCCCGCCTTTCGCCGGGCGCTCGAGCTTCTGCCGGACAGCGTCGAGGAGGTGAAGCTGATCTCCGTCGAGGTCAACGATCCCGATCACGAACCCTTCGTCGCCCATCTGCCCATGACCTGGCCCAACGACATCCCGGCGGCGCTGCGCGAGCAGGCGCGTACCGAGACGACGGCCCAGCTCCACGAGGCAGCGGGCGGCAAGCTGGACGAGGCGGGCGCGCGGGCCCTCAGCGGCGGATACCTCTCCTCCCTGGTCCATGACGTCGCCGTCGTCCATGGCATGCTGGCCCATATGCGCGCCGAGCTGCCGGCGGAGGCGGATTACGGCGCCTATTTCGATCAGGGCCGCGGCGTGCAGCTGGGCTTCGGCCTGCCGGGCGGCGGGCGCGTCAGCATGACCCATCTGAACCTGACGGGCGTTCCCGACTATACGGAGCGGGTCACGGTCTATTGCGCCGATCGGATCATCGAGCTCACCTTCCCCGCACCTTATCTCCGCCATATGCCCACGCGGCTGACCCTGCGCCGCGGCGGCAAGGACCGGGCGCTGGAGATCAGCGACCAGCGGCCGAGCTATGAGGAATCCTTCCGCGAGGAGCTCCGCGCCTTCCATGCCGCCGCCACGGGCCAGGCGCCGGTGCAGACCACGGTCGAGCAGGCGCGGCGCGACGTCGAGCTCCTGACCTCCGCCTTCAGGAAAGCCAACGCCAAAAGGACTCAGTCATGAAAATCGGCGTCTTCTCTGATTCCCTCGCCAAGCTGTCGCGGCGGGAGATGTTCGCCTGGTGCGCCGAGCGCGGCATCAGCGATGTCGAGCTCGGCGTCGGGGCCTGGGGCCCCTGGCCGCGCCCCCATCTCGACCTCGCCACCATCGGCGACCGCAAGGAGCGCGACCGGCTGGCGGGCGAGCTGAAGGAGCATGGGCTGCGGCTGGCCGCCGTCAACGGCGCCGGCAACCTGCTCCATCCCGATCCCGCCAAGCGCAAGGACGCCCAGACCCGCTTCCGGGCCGCGGTCGACCTCGCGGTCGACTTCGGCGTCAAGCGGGTGGTGACCATGAGCGGCTGCCCGGCCGGGCCGGGCGGTGGCGGGCTCGGCATCTTCCCCTGCTGGGCGACCTCGGCCGACGACGAGCGGCTCTTCGACTGGCAGATGGAGCATGAGGTGGGGCCCTTCTGGCGCCAGACCAGCGAGTGGCTGGCCATGGAAGCCCCGGAGGTGATGGTCTGCCTGGAGATGCATGCCGGTCTCACGGTCTTCAACGCCGCCGGCTTCGAGGTGCTGACGGGCTATGTCGGGCGCAATATCGGCCTCAATATGGATCCCAGCCACTTCTGGTGGCAGGGCATCGATCCGCTGAGCGTGGTGGAGGCCTTCGGCGACCGCATCGGGTGGATGCACGGCAAGGACACGCTGCTGTATCCGGACCGCATCCGCAAGCATGGGGTCCTGCACTTTGCCCCGCCCAGCGATCCCTCGAAGGCGCCCTGGCATTTCGCGCCGGTGGGCGAGGGCCGCGACGTCGCGGCCTGGACGGCCCTGATCGATGCCGTGCGCAAGGCGGGCTACGACGATGTGATCTCCATCGAGCACGAGGATCCGCGCTATGACGGCGAGGAGGGCACGGCGCGTTCCCTCGCCGGTCTCCGCCGGGCCCTCGGGCAGCAGCAAAGGGCTGCGTGACGACAGAGCAGGAAAGGTCGGCCGGGGACGGCGTCTAGATGGATGTTCGCTATCAGCAAGTCTCCAAGGCGTTCGGGTCGTTCCAGGCGCTGGCGCCTCTCGACCTCCACGTCCCCGACGGGAGCTTCCTGGCCTTCCTCGGCCCTTCCGGATGCGGCAAGACGACGGCGCTGCGCCTGCTGGCCGGGCTCGAACGGCCGACGGGCGGGCATCTCTTCATCGGCGAGCGGGACGTGACCTACGCGGCGACCAAGGACCGCGACATCGCCATGGTGTTCCAGAGCTACGCCCTCTACCCCCATCTGAAAGTGGCCGACAACATCGCCTATCCGCTGCGGGTCCGTAAGGTCGAGCTCGCCGAGCGCGCCAAGCAGGTGCGCAAGGTGGCGGAGCTCCTGGGGCTCGAGGACTATCTCGAGCGGCGTCCGGGGCAGCTCTCCGGCGGCCAGCGCCAGCGGGTCGCCCTTGCCCGCGCCATCATCCGCCGGCCGCAGGCCTTCCTGATGGACGAGCCGCTGTCGAACCTGGACGCGCAGCTGCGGCTCCAGATGCGCATCGAGATCAAGCGGCTGCAGCGCGAGCTCAAGGCGACGATGCTCTACGTCACCCATGACCAGGTCGAGGCGATGACCATGGCCGACCGCATCGCCGTGATGCACAAGGGTCTGCTCCAGCAGCTGGCAACGCCGGCGGAGCTGTATTCGCGGCCGGTGAACCTCTTCGTCGCCACCTTCTGCGGCTCGCCGCCGATGAACATCCTCGCCGGCGAGATCGCAGACGGCGCCTTCCGCCACGCCTCCGGCAGCCTGCCCTTGCCGGCGGCAAGCCATGCCGGCCCGATCAAGCTCGGCTTTCGCCCGGAGCATGCAGCACTGGTCGAGGCGGCGGCCAGCGGATCGCTTCCCGGCGAGATCTATGTCGTCGAGCCGCTCGGCAACGAGACACTCGTCACGATCGACCTGGGGGGTGCGCTCGTCAACATCCGCCAGCCGGCGGATTTCTCGATGCCGATCGGCAGCCCCTGCGGGGTCCGGCCCGCGGAACGACACCTGCATCTGTTCGACGACAAGACCGGAGAAGCTCTCAAGACGGCGTTTCGACCACCATCCGACCAGCCCGAGATGATTCATTCGGCCCACGTAAAAACAGGGAGAAACTAGATGAGCGACAGGATCAAGGACACCGACAAGCTGCTCAAACGGCCCCTTCGCCGCCGTGACGTCCTCAAGCGCGGCCTCGCGGGCACGGCCCTGGTGGCCGGCAGCAGCATCTTCGCACCGCGGATCCTCCGCGCGGCGGGCGGCTCGATCACCATCGGCAGCTTCCAGGACAATGCGATGGTGCCGTTCCGCGACTACTTCGTC
>DATHQQ010000643.1:0-2916 GCA_035482595.1 Verrucomicrobiia bacterium | reverse complement strand
ATGTCGCATGCGAGTTCTTCGTGAACGGGATCGAATGGGTCGGCCGTCGCCTGTCTCTGGGCGAGACGGCGACCGGAACCGTGCTCGCCGCCTTTGGAACGGCGCTGCCCGAGAGCGTCGTCACCTTGGTGGCGACGGCCTTCGGCCAGGCTGACGCCCAGCGGCAGATCGGCATCGGGGCGGCTCTCGGCGGCCCGCTGGTGCTGGCGACCCTGGCCTATGCCATCGTCGGCCTAGCCTTGCTGGGCCATGCCCGGGGCCTCGGCCGCGGCCCGGCCTGCCGGGTGCAGGTCGATCATCGCCGTTTGAGCCGCGACCAGGCCTGGTTCCTGGCGATCTTCGCCGCGAAGATTGCCCTCGGCCTCGTCGCCTTCGCCTTCAAGCCCTGGCTCGGCCTGGCCTTCCTGGGCGCCTATGCCCTCTATCTCCGGCGCGAGCTCGAGGACGGCAAGATCCCCGTCGTCGAGCCCTTGGCCCGAACGCCAGCGCCGGGACGGGTCGGCGCGGCTTATCCGGCCTCCGCCTGTCCTGATGTCGCGAGCGATGCCGGCCTCCTCGACATCGCGCCCCTGAAGATCCGGCCGCGGGATCCGGAGCCCAGCCTTGCTTGGGCCCTGCTGCAGACCCTCGCGGCGCTGGCCGTTATCTTCGTCGCCGCGCGCGTCTTCGTCGGGCGGCTGGAGGACATGGCGATCGGGCTCGGCCTCGCCCCGCAGGTCACAGCCTTGCTGCTGAGCCCCATCGCAACGGAGCTGCCGGAAATGATGAATGCGCTGATCTGGGTGCGCCAGGGCCGCGAGCGTCTGGCGCTGGCCAATATCAGCGGTGCGATGATGATCCAGGCCACGGTACCGACGGCCTTCGGCCTGTTCTTCACGCCCTGGCGCCTCGATCCGGCGCTGCTGCTCTCGGCGGGCGTGACGGCGGCGGCGATCCTCTATCTTTTCATCGCCTTCCGCGGCGGGCTGATGAGCGGCGCCCGGCTGGCCCAGGTTGGCTGGTTCTATCTGGCCTTCGGCGCCGCACTGGCCTGGCTGCTCTGATCAAGGGCTCCTCTGGGGATTTCGGCGTCGGATGCCCACACTATCTTTATCTTTCGGCGCTTATGATTCAGCGGGTCTTCCGCGGAGTGCTCGATGCCCGAATTGCCGGATGTGGAGAACGACAGGCGGCTTCTCGATCGCCAGGCGCGGCGGAAGATCATTCGCGCGGTCGAGGTCGTGGATGACCGGGCCCTGCGCAAGCTCTCGCCGGCCGAGTTCAAGCGTCGCACCGTCGGACGGCGCATCGTCTCCAGCCGGCGCCATGGCAAGCATCTTCTGGTGGCCCTCGACAAGGGCGGCTGGATCACGCTGCATTTCGGGATGACGGGCGCACTGCTGCCCCGTGCATCGCAAGGCGAGGCGCCGGCCTTCACCCGCCTGCGCCTGGAGCTCAGCGGCGGAGGCTCCCTTTACTACACCGATCCGCGCCGCCTCGGCCATATCGGCTTGGCCGAGGACGCCGATCAGTTCATCGCCGCCGAGAAGCTGGGGCCGGACGCCCTCGATCCGAAGCTGACCGCGGCGCGCTTTCGCACGCTGGTCGAGGCCGCACGGGGCAATGCGAAATCGGTCCTGATGGATCAAAGCCGGATCGCCGGGATCGGCAATACCTACGGCGACGAGATTCTGTTCCAGGCACGGCTGCATCCGGAGCTGCCCATTCGCCACCTCGATGCGGGTGACGTCACCCGGCTCTACCGGGCGATGCGGCGCGTGCTCAAGGAAGCCATCACCCGCGGCGCCGGCTCGGAAAATTTCGTCGACCATCTGCCCGCGAGCTTTCTCTTGCGCCACCGCCATCCCGGCGGGCGCTGCCCGCGCTGCGGCGGCCCCATCGCCCTGCTGCGCATCGCCGGCCGGGCGGCCTATTACTGTCCGCACTGCCAGCCACTGGCTTGACCCAGGGTGGCCGCGGTCAGGCGGCGGCCTTCTTCACCGCCTCGGCCGCGCATGGCGGGTCTAGCCGATGTCGCCCTCGTCGACCTCCTCGCCATCCTCAAAGCCCAGGGCCTCGTTCAGCGGCTCCGACGCGCTCCAGAGATTCGACAGCGCGCGGGAGGACATCATCTGGGCGACCATGAGATCGACATTGCAGTCGGCCTCCGCCTCCTCCGATGATTCGACCTCGCCCAGGAGCTCGATGCTGCCGTCCAGCGTGGCTTTCGCTGCTCGCAGCTGCTCGGCGGCGAGCTGCAGCTTGGCCAGCGCACGCTCGATTGCCGTCCCGAGAATCTCGTAATTCTGTTCGAGCGGCGCCTCGTCGTCGATCTTTGCCATGGCCGTTCTCCTTGCCGCGGGAGGGTGGGTGAGGGGCCACCTTAGCGTCGAATCCCAGGCGAGGCCCGGCCGTTCCTGGCGTCATCCACAGAAAACACTTGTATTGACGTAAGACATATCTTACGATATATCATACAACACATAAAACGGAGAGTTACATGCATAACTGTCAGAGCGACCACGGCTCCCACCCCCACGGCCGGCACCGGCGCGCCCGGGAGGAGGAGCCGGAGATTGAAGGCTGGTTTTGGATGGGCCGCCAGCGCGGCGGCCGCGGCGCCTCCCGCGGCGGCTTCGCCGGCGGAGGCTTCGCGGGCGGCCCGGGCTTCGACGACGAGGGCTTTCGTCGGGGTCGCAAGCTCGGCTCCGGGGATCTGCAGCTTCTGCTGCTCCATCTCCTGGCCGAGAAACCCAGCCATGGCTATGAGCTGATCAAGGGGCTGGAGGAGCGCTCGAGCGGCTATTACGTGCCGAGCCCGGGGATGATCTACCCGGCGCTGACATATCTGGAAGAGCTGGGCTATGCCCGGGTCGAGGCCGAGGGGGCCAAGAAGCTCTATCACCCGACCGAGGAGGGCCGGCGCCATCTCGAGCA
>DATHQQ010000642.1:0-15611 GCA_035482595.1 Verrucomicrobiia bacterium | reverse complement strand
CGCCCGTTCTGCCCGCAAGACACCCTCGATCCCACCGGGTCAGCGAGTTCATGGCGGGCGCGGTGACTGGCCTGATCGCCGTCGCGATCTATTTGCTGGCCACCCATCCCGGCAATTTCCTGGGTCACGCCACGCCCCAGGTCGCCACGTCCGGCAGCGTAGTCGCCGCGGCTCCATCGCGCGAAGCTCCTGCAGCCCCTGGACCGACGGCGAATGCTTCGCCGGGCAATGGCGCGCCGACCGCTCCAGCGGCCCCGGCAGCCCCCGGCGCCGGTGCAGCGCTGGCGGAGATGCTGCCGCCGCTGCAGGGTGTCGGCCAGCTCCTCTCGCTCGAGGAAGTCCGCTATTGCGTCTTTCAGGGCCGGCGGCTGGCTTTCCTGCGAAACGAGGTCGTCAGCGAAGATTCCGTCCGGCGTTTCAATACGCTGTTGGCCGACTTCAACTCCCGCTGCAAGAGTTTCCGCTACGAGGGCGATGCCTTGCAGTCGGCGAACAAACAGGCCGACGCAAGGCAAGATCAGCTCAAAGCCGACGCCGACAGCATCGTGAGCTCATGGACAGGGCAGTCGGTGCCGGCCTTGATCGACCTGCAGGCGCGTCAGGGAGCGGTGCAGGTTCAAGCCAGGCTCAAGGCGCTGGGCTACTATCAGGGCAAGGTGGATGGCGCCTGGGGCCCGCGGTCGGCGGCGGCGCTTTCGAACTTTCGACAGAGCACGGGGCTTGGGACCGGCGCTCTCTGGGACCTCGCGACGCAATCGGCGCTGGTCGGAAAATAGCGGAGGCGCGCGATCCCCGCTAAGCGAGGTTCGCGGCGGCAGTCTCGCTTCTCGTCTTTGGCTGCACGCGCTCGAGGATGTGATCCGCCAGCCTCTCGCATTGAACGCGGATGTCGGGAACGGCTGTCGTCTCCCAGAATACGCCCTTGGTGATGGGCCCCACGGCGAAGAGATTTCCCGGCGCGCCGCCACCTGCGTCGATGATCGCGCCCTCGGCCGAGACATCGAGGCCGAGGTTGAGCGGATCGGGCCGTGCCGCGCCGCTGTCCAGCAGGGCGCGGATGAGCGGGGCGGGGATGCGCGAGATATCGGAGAGCGGGCCCGAGCAGTTGATGACCCGCTCGACCTCGACATGCTCGGCCGGGGCGCCGGCCACGGGCAGCAACTCGACATCGAGGCTGCCGCGCTTGGGGGTCAGCCGGCCAAGCCGGGCACGGCGGATGCTGAGCTGCCCGCGCTCGAGAGTTTGCTCGATCCGAGCGGCGACGCTGGGCGCCATGCGATGGCGGTGAACATCCCACCAGGGTCGCAGATGGCGCAGGAAGCGCTGCTTCTCGGCCAGCGGCAGGTTGCGCCACAGATCCCTGGTATCGGGCCGCAGGGAATCGATGACGGCCCGCCAGTCCCTCCCTTCCGGCGCCGCGCGGCGGATCTCCTCGCGCACCGCTCTCAGCAAGGCGCGCACGCTGCGGGGCGCCTGAGCCGCGGGCAGGAATCGGGAATGGGGCCTGACGGCTGCGTGGCGTCGCGGTAGAAGACCGCGGCGCGAGATCGCCAGGATGGGGCCGCGATGGTCCTTCTCCAGAAGCGTGACGACCATATCCACCATGGTGAGGCCGCTGCCCACCAGAAGCATCCGCGCGTCGGGCTCGAGATCGGCCGTCGCCGCCGGGCTCCAGGGATTGGCGATATAGCCGCGGGTATCGCCCTCCGGGGGAAAATTGCCGACGGCCAGCGCCACGGCATCGACGTCGTAGCAGCGACCGCAGCCGGTCTCGAGGCTGAATCCCTCTCCGCTCGGATGCAAGGCGACCGCCTCATCGGCGATGAGATAGAGGCGATGGGCGCTCTCCGCGCCCCAGATCTCACGTCCCAGGATATGCTGGATATAGGAGCCATAGAGCTGGCGCGAGGCGAAGGTCAGGCGATCCTCGCTGACGCTGACCTCGGTCCGTTCGTTCTCGGGCAGGGCGCGCAGCCAGTCGAGGAAATGATCCGGCTGATCGGAGAGCGCGCTCATATTGCCCGCGCGCACATTCAGCAGATGATGGGGATTGCCGGTCGCATAGGCGAGGCCGCGACCGAAGCCCGCGCTGCGCTCGACGAGATAGATGCGATCGTCGGGCGTGGAGCGGCGCAGCAGATGGACCGCCAGCAGCGATCCGCTGAAGCCGGCACCGATGATGGCGATCCGTCGACCTCTCGCATCCGCCATGAAGGGTATCCTTCTCTCACGCATGAAAATGCCCGCACAGCATGGCCGGGCGGGCGCCCTCGCTTTAGCTGCATTTATCGCGCGCCCGCAAGCTGAAAGGTCAAATCGGCGCTTGCACCAAGGCTATCGGCAGGGGCGGGAATGTCAAGTTGCCGTCATGCCGCGCTCATGGGGCATGACGGCCGCAGTTCCGGCTAGTTCCTCCGGCGCGGTGGGGCGGCGGCGGCCGGAATGCGAAGCGCGCGCTCGAAGTCGGGATGACCGTAGTTGCGGTAATATGCCTTCGAGGCATCGGTTCGCGGCTGAAAATCCCAGGGCGCGACGAGTCCGGTCATGAGGGCTTCATGGACGAGGCGCCGGCCGCGCTGGCTGTCGAGGATTCGGCGGCGAATCGCCTCGATATCCCATTTGCCGGCAAGCTCCTCGGCAAAGCGCGCCTCGATCGCGCCGACCGGAGCGCTACCCGCCAGGTTATGAAGCTCGTGCGGATCCTTCGACAGATCGAACAGCATCGGCGGGTCGCCGGGCGAGCCGACATATTTGAACGGACCGCGCCGGATCATGAACATGGGTTGCGAGGTTCCCTCGGCCATGAATTCGGCATGGACGACGCCGTCAGGCTTTCCGCGCCCCGTAGCGGCGGGCAGCAGGCTGCGCCCGTCGAGGGGCTGCGCTGGCTCGAAGCTGGCCGCCTCGCCGGCGATATCCATCAGCGTGGGCAGAAGATCGACGAGGGAGACGGGCTCGCCGATGCGCCGGGGCTTCAGCCGGCCGGGAGCATGCAGCAGCAAAGGCACGCGCATCGCCCGCTCGAAGAAGGTCATCTTGTACCAGAGCCCGCGCTCACCCAGCATATCGCCATGGTCCGAGGTGACGACGACCACGGTGTCCTCGGCGGCGCCGGTCCGGCGCAGGGTCTCCAGGAGCTGGCCGAGCTGATCGTCGGCATAGTCGATCATGGCGTAATAGGCGCGGCGCGCGGCCCGCAGATCGGATTCGCGGATCCGATATTCGCCGCGATCGTAGAGCTCATAGAGGCGGCGCTCCGCCGGCGTCCGCCGCGACGGCGGAATGGCGGGAACCTCGGGCAGGTCGATCTCCGATGGCGCATAGGCATCCCAGAACTTCCGCGGTCCCAGATAGGGGTCATGGGGATGCATATAGGAGACGGTCAGCAGGAAGGGCTTGCCGGGGTCCTTGCCCGCGGCATCGTAGAGCCAGCGGGTCGCCTGATAAGTCGCCTCCTCGTCATAGGCCATGGTCAGGGAATGATCGCAGGGCCCGGCCTCGACGACGTTCTGCAGGCTGTGAAACCAGTCGTGGCGCTTCGCCGGCTGGTCCCAATCGGGTGTCCAGCCGAAATCCGAGGGTGAGAGATCGGTGGTGAGGCGCTCCTCATAGCCGTGGAGCTGGTCGGCGCCGCTGAAATCCATCTTGCCCGAGAGACAGGTCCGATACCCCGCCAGGCGCAGGTAATGGGCGAAGGTCGGGATGGTGGAGGGCAGCTCGGCGGCATTGTCGTAGACGCCGATGCGGCTTGCGAGCTGGCCGGTCATCATGGCATGGCGCGAGGGCGAACAGAGCGGCGCGTTGCAATAGGCCTGCTCGAAGACAGCTCCCGATTCGGCGAGCGCGCGGAGGTTGGGTGCCTTGACCAGCGGATGCCCGTAGCAGGGCAGGGACAGCGCCGCCATCTGGTCGAACATGACATGCAATATGTTGGGAGATGTCTTGCGGGCGCGGGGCATGAAAGCTGTTCCTGGCTGGTCGGCGGCGGGAGACTGAGCCAGTTCGCCGACCGGGGCAAGGGCAGGCGGGGCCGAAACTTCAGGCATCTACCTCCGCCGCCGCCATCCTGTATAGTCACGACCGCGACGACGGCGAGACAAAGGTTCATGGTGGCGAAACCGAAGCGATCCGGGCGTAAGGGGGCCTCTGCCAAGGCAGCGGCGGGAATCAGAAAAGCAGAACCGAGGGCTCCCGCCCTCTATCCCGGCAGCGAGCGCCAGCTCGCCTCGCCCAGCTACCGCCTGCCGGCCACGGATTTCGACTTCCTCATGCGCGACGAGCTCCGGGCGATGCGCTTCGCCTTGGAGTATGAGAAGGCCGAGCTGCTGCTCCGCGATGCCGGCATCCGTTCCACGGTCGTCGTTTTCGGCAGTGCGCGAATCCTGTCGCGGGAGCGTGCCGAGGCCCTGTTGCGCAGCGCCCATGGGGCGCCGGAGCGGCAACGGGCGCGCCGGCGTCTGCATCAGTCGATCTATTACGAGAAGGCGCGGGAGTTCGGACGCATCGTCTCCGAGCGCGGCGGCGCCCTCGATGTGCATGACGGGCTGCGCGACAATGTCATCGCCACCGGCGGAGGCCCGGGAATCATGGAGGCGGCCTGCCGCGGCGCCATGGATGTGGGCGCGCCGGCGATCGGCTTCAACATCGAGCTGCCCATGGAGCAGCAGCCCAATCCCTACATCACCCCCAGCCTCACCTTCCGCTTTCACTATTTCGGCATGCGCAAGATGCATCTGGCCATGCGGGCCAATGCGCTGGCGGTGTTTCCTGGCGGCTTCGGCACCATGGACGAGCTCTTCGAAATCCTGACCCTGATCCAGACGCGCAAGGCGCCGATGATCCCGGTCGTGCTCTTCGGACGCAGCTACTGGCGCCGGGTAATCAACTTCCGCGCCCTCTACGAAGCCGAGATGGTCTCGCAGGAGGATCTGGCCCTGTTCGAGATCGTCGACGATGTGGAAGCGGCCTGGGAATTCATGTGGCGGCGCGGCTTGACGGCCCATACCCCGCCCGCCCATCAGAGGGCGAAACGGCCTGGCGCGATCCGAAAGCCCAAGCGCTGAAAATTGTCCGGTCATAGGCAGAGGCAGAGCGAGAATGGATAAGAGCAAAGCCGAGCGGCCGCTCGGCATCGTTTCGGCCCTGCCGGAGGAGATGGGTGGGCTGGGGCTGGCCCTGGACAAGGGCGATGTGGTGGCGGTCGCCGGCTATCATTTCCGCCACGGACGGGTCGACGGTCACCCGGTGGTGCTGGCGGAAGCTGGCTGCGGCAAGGTCGCCACCGCCATCGTGGCCAGCCTGCTGGCCGATCGCTTCGGCTGCGCGGGGCTCGTCTTCTCCGGCGTTGCGGGCGGGCTCGACCCCGCATTGGCCATCGGCGATATCGTCATCGCCGATGAGTTGATCCAGCACGACTACGGCGCGGTGACCGGCGGCCGGTTGAAGCCCTATCACCCCGGGCTGGCGCCGATTGGCGCGGTGACGCAACCCGCTTCCTTCCTCCTCGACCCCGCATTGCGCCGCGCCATCGCCGAGAGCATCGCGGGCTTCAGTTTGCCGTCTTCGGCTGCCGGCGAGCGGCCCGGTCGCGTGCTGCTGGGGCGGGTCTTGTCGGGCGATCAGTTCGTCAATTGCGCCGCGACCCGGGATCGGCTGCATGCGGATTTCGGCGGCCAGGCGGTGGAGATGGAAGGCGGCGCGCTCGCGCAGGTGGCGGAGCGCTTCGGCGTCCCCTGCATCGTGGTGCGCTGCCTCAGCGACCTGGCCGGCGCCGAGAGCCATATGGACTTCGCCAAATTCCTGCCCCTGGCGGCCCATGCGGCGACGATCGTGGTTCGCCGGGTAATTCCGATCCTGCGGGCGGCCGTCTCCTAGAGCGCATCACGGTGCCGTATGGCGGGCGTACCATGCGGCGATCAGATCGTCCGACTGCTTCAGCTCCGCCGCGGACATCTTCGTTGCCAGCGCGTCTCGGGTCTCCGTGACCCGGATCCGGTCGGGGCTCGGCGGCATGGCCTCGGCGGCGATGCTGAGCCACATGCGCGCGATGGCGAAATTCGGCGGTACGCCCTGGCCGGTGGTATAGAGCACGCCGAGGCCGAGCTGGGCGTCGAGATTTCCCCGCAGTGCCGCCGGGTGATAGTACTGGGCGGCCTTGGCGAAATTCGCGGAGATGCCGAGGCCGTAGTGATAGATGGCGCCGAGATTGGCCTCGGCCACCGGATCGCCCGCCTTGGCCGGCTCCTCGAATTCGATGAGGGCGCGGATGTACTGGCCCTGTTTCATATAGACGAGCCCGGTCGCCGTATCGGCCACCGCCGTTTCGGAACCGAGGAGCAGCAACAAGAGTGCGGCAAGGGTCGGTTGCCAGAGCCGCCCGCGCTTGCGCCGAAAGGGAGTTGTCGACATGTCGAATGGGACCGCCATCGTCACCTGTCTTGCCCTGGTTCTCTATCTCGTTCACGCCGTCCGAGTCACCCTGGCGCGGGGAAGATACAACATCATCGCCCCGGCCACGACCGGCCATCCGGCCTTCGAGAGGCTCCTGCGGATCCAGGCCAATACCGGCGAGCAGATGCTCCTGTTCCTGCCCAGCCTGTGGCTGTTCTCCCTCTATCTTTCGGCTCTCTGGGCCTCGGTCCTCGGCCTCGTCTGGATCCTGGCCCGGGCGGCCTATGCGATCGTCTATGAGGCCAATCCGGAAAAGCGCGCCATCCCCTTCGCTCTTGCTTTCGCGGCCACCGTGATCCTGCTTGCCGGCGGCCTCGTCGGCAGCCTGCTCTCCCTTTTCCACGGTGCCGGATAGAGTGTCGGCTGGCGGCTCAGCGGGAGGCGGCGCCGCCTGAATTGTTCATGAGGGCGATGACCTCGCCCAGCTCGGCGAGGGTCCGTTCGGTCGCCGCCTCGCCCTCGGCGATCACCTCAGCGGCGCGATCGAACTCCAGCAGCCCGATATGGCCCAGGCGCGGCGAGATCGAGACATCCGGCGGCTCACCGGCGAGGCGCGAGCGCGTCACCCGGTCGAGCAGGATGTTGAGCGACTGCGTCATGGTGCCGAACAGGCTGGGGGCATCGGGCTCCCGCCCGAAGACGCTGCGCAGCCAGGAGCCCACCCCGAGGCTCGCCTTGCCAACGGGAAGCGCCTGGAGGATGTCGAAGCCCGCCGCCCGGGGGATGCGCTGGCCCGGCATGCGGACGCGCCCGATGGGATCGGCGTTCAGATTGACGGCGATGACGACATGGGCGCCCATGGCGCGGCAGACCGAGATCGGCAGCGGATTGACCAGAGCGCCATCCACCAGCCAGCGCCCGTCGACCTCGACCGGCGAGAACAGGCCCGGCAGGGAAAAGCTGGCGCGCAGCATCTCCACCAGATCGCCCTTGCGCAGCCAGACCTCATGGCCGGTGAGCAGATCGGTGGCGACGCAGGTGAAGGGCTTGGGCAGCTCCTCGATCGTCACCTTGCCCAGATGCTCGCGCAGCACGGCGCTCAGGCGATGACCCCCGATCATCCCGCCGCCGACCCGAAAATCGAGATAGCTCGCAATCTTGAGCTTGGTGAGGCCGCGGGACCAGCCCTCCAGCACATCGAGCCGGCCGGCGAGATGCAGGCCACCCACCAGGGCACCGACCGAGGTGCCGCTGACGACATCGGCCACGATCCCGGCCCGGGTCAGGGCTTTCAGCACGCCGATATGCGCCCAGCCGCGCGCACCGCCGCCGCCGAGCGCGAGGCCGATGCGGGGCTGGGTCATCGGCTTTGCCTTGCCGCCGCCGTCAGTCGAGATAAGCGGCAGATTGGTGGACCTCGATCAGGGTCGGCCCCTCGGCGCGGAAGGATTCCGCCAAGGCCGTCTTCAGCGCCGCAAGGCTCGCCGGCTGGCAGGCGCGGCAATGGAAGGCCCGGGCGAGGGCCTGAAAATCGGGATTGCGCGGCTTGACGGCGATCTCGGGGATGCCGCGTCCCTTCATATCCCCGGCAATCTGGCCGAGGGCATCGTTATTCCAGAGCAGGATGGGCAAAGGCAGCTCGAGCTCGACGGCGGTCGCGAGCTCCTGCACGGTGAAGAGGAAGCCGGCGTCGCCCGCCACGGCCACCACGTCGCGCTCCGGTGCTGCCAGCTTGGCGCCGATAGCCGCCGGCAGGGCATAGCCCAGGGTGCCGAAGCCCTGAGGATGAAACCAGCTCCGGGGGCGCCGGCAGGTGAACTGCGTCGCCCCGGTATAGGCGATCTGGGTCATGTCGCTGACGACGATGCCGTCGTCGGGCAGGACCTCGCGCAACGCGTCCAGCACCTTGGCATGCTTCTTGGCAAGGGAGCGGTAGGCGCCGGCATTGGCGGCGCGCAGCTTCGCGATGTGCTCGATATCCGCCGGCCGCGCGGCGACCTTCTGGGTGAGGGCGGTCAGCGCCGTCCCGGCATCCGCCAATATGGCCACATCCGGCTTGTAGTCGCGCATGAGGCTGCGCGGGTCGACGTCGATGCGGATCAGCTTGCCCTTGATCGGCAGGCGATCGGTCCAGTGATCCGTCTCGGCCAGCTCGGTTCCCACCGCCAGCACCACATCGGCCGCGGCCAGCAGCGCCTGCGTCGCCGTCAGGGGAAGGGTCGAGCCCAGGCTCTGGGGATGATCGTCGGAAACATTGCCCTTGGCCGCTGCCGTCGGGATCAGCACCGCCCCCGAGGTCTCGACGAAACGGCGCAGGGCGGCACCGGCCTCCAGCGTGCCCCCTCCGGCAATGACGACCAGCAGCTGGGCGGAATCCACCAGCCTTGCGGCGGCCTCGATGGCGGCCGGATCGGGCGTCGGCGGCCGGCGCTTGCCGCGGCTGTCGGCGGCCGCGATGCCGGGTCCCGCCAGCACGTCCAGGGGGATCTCGATATGGACCGGGCGCGGCCGTCCCGCCTCGAACACCGCATAGGCATCGGCCATGGCGCCCGCCAGCTCCTCGGGCGCCATGATGGTGCGGCTGAAGGCGGTGAGGGGGGCCATGACGGCCTGCTGGTCGGTGATCTCATGCAGCCGCCCGCGGCCCTTGCCGAGGTCGTCGCGGGCGTTGACGCTGCTGAGCACCAGCATGGGCACGGAATCAGAGAAGGCCTGGCCGATGGCGGTACCCGCGTTCACCACCCCAGGACCGGTGATCAGGACGCAAACGCCGGGCTTGCCCGAGGCGCGGGCATAGCCGTCGGCCATGAATCCCGCCCCCTGCTCATGGCGCACGCCGATGTGGCGGATGCTGCTCTGGGCGAGGCCTTTGTAGAAATCGAGGGTATGGACGCCCGGGATGCCGAAGACGGTATCGACGCCGCTCGCCTCGAGAAAGGCGATGGCCGACTGACCGCATGTCTGATTGACGCCCAAGGGAAGTCTCCACCGAATTTCGCCGGCACTCTGCCGCTTCCCCAGCCGCGCCGCAACTAGGAGCCTATTCGGCGGATTTGAGCGATTTCTCCAGCGCCGTTACAAGCTTCTCCACCATCGGCTTGGTCGCCGTCATGGGGTCGGCATCGGGCTTCAGGTCGTTGATCTCGGCGCGCCAGACATATCGCCCGCTCTCGCGCTCATAGATGCCCAGCGTGATCCGGTAGCCGCGCGCGATGGTATCCGTGCTCTGGCCGGTGTCGTTTGTGTCGATGGTGATATGGACCTGGCCGTTGTTCTGGTCGGTGATGCCCAGGGCCTGATCGCTCTCCCCCCGGCCGGTGGGGTCGGCATTGATGGCGAAGACGAGGCCCCGGCCATCCGGCTCGTAGCGGAAGCCATGGGCGGTCAGCGTGTCCTTCAGGGTGGAAGCGACGTGATTGGAGATCTCCGTGTTCTGGAACAGCTCGGTCTCGAAGCTCGCCCCGGCGGGGATCTTGCCGTAGCTGACGACCGCCAGCCGCATGGGATCATCGGCCCGCGCCGCCGTGGGCATCGCCGTTGCCATGAGCATGAGAGCTGCCGCCATTCCAAGGCCGAGGCGCATCGCCCGTTCCTCCTGTGCTATCTCTGACATATAGTGCAATGCCGATGGCAATTCGAGGTTGCTCGCCATGAATGAATCCGCGCTGCGGCAGGTGGCCCCCGGCCAGGTGGTCAGCCTGTCCCATATGCCCTTCTCCTTCGACGGGGGGATCGCCCGCCGTGCAGCGATCGGCCTCATCGTGCTGGCGACCGATCAGACCATCGAGCATGAGTTCCGCCAGATCATGTCGATCGAGGGCGTGGCCTATTACGAGACGCGGATCCGCAATGCCGCCGAGATCAATCCCACCACCTTGGCCGAGATGGAGAAGGGGCTGGCCGGGGCGACCGGCCTGATTCTGCCCGGCTCCAAGCTCGACGTGGTGGCCTATGGCTGCACCTCCGGCACCGTGGTCATCGGCGAAGAGCAGGTCTTCGCCCGCATCCGCGAGGCGCGCCCGGAAGTCGCCTGCACCACCCCCATCACGGCGGCCATTGCCGGGCTGAAGGCGCTCGGCGCCAAGCGCATCGCGCTGCTGACCCCCTATATCGAGGAGGTCAACCAGATGTTCCGCGGCTTCATCGAGGCGCGCGGGATCGAGGTGCCGGTCATGGGCTCCTTCAACCACGAGAACGACATCGAGGTGGCGCGCATCACCGAGGATTCCGTCCGCGAGGCGGTGCGCCGCCTGGTGGCCGCGGGCCGGATCGACGCGGTGTTCGTCTCCTGCACCAGCCTGCGGGTCGCCGCCATCGCCGATTCCCTGGAGCGCGAGGTCGGGGTGCCGGTGACCTCGAGCAACCATGCGCTGGCCTGGCATTGCCTGCGGCTTGCCGGCTATCGCGAGCCGGTGGCAGGCTTCGGCAGCCTGTTCCGGCTGCCGGGATAGGTGTCAATATCGGTCGAGGGTCAGCCCGGCGATATCGATGGCCGGGGCGCGGCCGGCAATCAGATCGGCGACGATGCGGCTGCAGCCCGCCGCCATGGTCCATCCCATATGCCCCTGGCCGGTATTCAGATAGAGATTGGCCAGCTTGCAGCGGCCGATGATGGGCGGGCCGTCGGGGGTCATGGGCCTGAGGCAGGCCCAGTAGTCCGGCTTGTCATAGGCCGCGGCATGGGGAAAGAGCTCCCGGGCGACGCGCAGCATGCCGGCGAAATGGCTGGCCTCGAAGCTGGTGTCGTAGCCCGCAAAATCGGCGGTGGCGGTCAACCGCAACCGGTCGCCCAGGGTCGCATAGGCGACGAGATGGGCCTCGTCCACGCCCCCGATCCGCGGGGCCGCGGCGGGTTCGGCGATCGGTAGGGTGAGGGAATAACCCTTCACGGGATAGACCGGAAGGTCGAGCCCCAGCGGCCGGGCGAGCAGGGGGCTGTAGCTTCCCAGGGCCAGGACATAGGCCTCCCCCTCGACCCGACCCTTGTCGGTCAGGACGCCGGCGACCCGGTCGCCCCGGCGCTCCAGTCGGCGTACCACATGCTCCATCTTGAACTCGACGCCCCGTCTGGCGGCGGCGCCGGCCAGTCCCTGGGTGAATTTCAGGCAATCCCCGCTCTCGTCGCTGGGGGCATAGATGGCGCCGGCGAACTTGTCCTGGGCGGCGGCCAGCGCTGGCTCGAGGGCGGCGATCCGGGCGGGTTCGATGGGCTGGAGGTCGAGGCCATGATCCTGCAGGAGCCGCATGTTCGCCTGGCCGGTCTCGAAATGGGCCGGGTCGCGATAGAGGTAGAGGAGACCGGCGCGGATGGCGTCATAGTCGATCCCGGCATCGCGGGCGAGCTGGGTGAGCTCCGCTTGGCTGTAGAGGCAGAGGGAAAGCTTACGCATGGTATTGGCCCGGTTGCGCGCCGTGGTGCAATTGGCAAGGAAGCGCAGGCTCCAGAGCCAGAGGCGCGGATCCGCCTTCAGCCGGAACTTGAGCGCGCTATCGCTACGCCATAGAGATTGCAGCAAAATCTTGGGCGCGCGGGGCGAAGCCCAGGCATAGACATGGCCGGGGGCGATCAAGCCGGCATTGGCATGGCTGGTCTCGAGACCGGCCTTGGGTTGGCGGTCCAGGACGACGACCTCATGCCCGTCCGCCGCCAGGTAATAGGCCGTCACCACGCCCACGACGCCGCTGCCCAGCACGATGATCCGCATGGATCCTCCCCTGTCGCCGGCAATGCTAGGGGCCCGGCGGCGGCGAGTCAGTCGGAAAAATGGCGAAGGACCGGCGGAGAGGGGGGATCAATTGTAGCGGCGTGGCGCGAGGCTGGCATAATGGCGCCGCGGATGACGCCCTTGGGCAATTCAGATGGTGAGGAATATCTCATGGCAGTGGATGCGCGAGTGAGCTCAAGGGCCGGCTTCGCGGCGGCAGCGCCGGTCGTCTTCCTATTGGCCGCCTCGGTTCTGGCCCCACGGCCCGCCGCGGCCCAGCAGGCGCTGACCGTGGACCAGGTCCGCGCCTGTCTCTGCGAGCAGCAGGCCTTGACGGTGCTGCGTCAGCGCATGGACGCGGCCAAGGCCACCTATGACGAGCGCACGCAACGCGAGCAGCACCTGACCCAGCAGATCGATCAGATGCAGGCTTCGATCGGCCCCAACGATCTGTCGGCCCAGGACCAGCTGCGCGAGCTCCTCGACCTTCGGGGGCGGGTCTCGCGGGACAGGTTCCAGACGGCGCTCCCGGCCTGGCAGCAGACAACCCGCAACCTCGATGCCGTGGTGGCGGACTACAACGCCAAATGCCTGGGGCCGATTTACACGATGGACGTCAAGAAGGCTCAGGAGAACCTGGTCTGCCCGGCGGTGCCCTAGATCGCGTTTCGGGGCCTTAGGTCTCGTTTCGGGCGCGTCAGGATTCTTCCCACCAGCAGGTGAGGGCGAGCTGGGCCGCCGTATTGGCGACGGTAGCGAGGCAGGTGCTTGCCTTTCCTTGCGGAATGAACACCGCCATCCGCAGCATGTAATGGGCATGGCCGGCGCCGGGCAATCGCTCGGAATTCAGCCGCACGATATTGGCCCCGAACTGCAGGAAGACCTCGGAGAGCCGGGCGATCAGCCCGGGGCTGTCCTTGCCCGTGATCTCGATGCGATGGGTGATATGGGCCTGGTCGGCATGCACCGGCTGATAGCCGAAGGGCGTGACCGAGAGCTTGGCACTGGCGAGGGCGGGCAGGCGCGCAAGCTCCGCCTCGACCGAGGCCAGGGATACGCCTTCCGGCAGCTCGCATACGGCGGTGAATTCCGCCGCCCCGCCGAGGACCGCGAAGGTCGTATCGCCGAGATTGGCGCCGATGTCGTAGAGCCGTCCGGTGATCGCGGCGATCAGGCCGGGATTGTCCTCGCAGAGCACCGAGATGAGGGCGATCGTGTCCATGGCTCTACCCTGCCATAAACATCAGACGACATTCAATTCGACGATGGGCTCGCCGCGCAGCACCCGCTCATAGCCGAAGCGGGTGAGGTCGATGCTGCGATAGGCGCCATGGGTAATGAGCTCGGCCGTGGCGCGCCCCACGGCCGGCGATTGCTGCAACCCATGGCCGCTGAAGCCGTTGGCGAAGTAGAAATTGCGGACCTCGGGATGCGGGCCCAGGATCGCGTTCTGGTCGAGGGTGTTGTAGTCGTAATGCCCCGCCCAGGCGCGGATCAGCTTGATCGCCTCGAAGGCCGGTACGCGCTCGGCCAGTGCCGGCCAGACCACGTCCTCGAACAGCCGGTAGTCGATCTCGAAATCGAAGCAATCGGGATCCTGATCCTCGGGCGGGGAGACGCCGCCGATGAAATTGGCGCCTTCCGGGCGGAAATAGACCCCGCTGGGATCGATCAGCAGCGGCGCCCGCTCGATGGGTGCCTTGCAGTCGAAGACGAAGACGAAGCGCTTGCGCGGACGGATCGGCAGCTCGATCCCGGCCATGGCCGCGACCTCATGGGCGTGATAGCCCGCACTGTCCACCAGGCTGCCGCAGGCGATCCGTCCGCCCTGGGCAAGGGTGAGGGCCTCGATGCGGTTGCCACGGCGCTCGATGCTCGCAGCCTCGTCGGTGAGGTAGACCGCCCCCAGGGCGCGAGCCTTGCGCCGGAAGGCCTGCAGCAGGCTATAGGGATCGATCCAGCCCTCGTTGGAGAGGCCGAGGGTCCCCGCGGCGAGATCGTCGGTCTTGAGCCAGGGAAACCGCGCCTTGAGGGCGGCGGGATCGAGAAGGGCGATATCGGCGCCCAGGCCGCGCTGGGTCCGGTGATTGGCCTCCAGGATGGCGAGCCCCGCCGGAGTAGCGAGGAAGAGGTAGCCCCATTCGGTGAACGGAATGGAGGGCGCCTCGCCCTCGACGCTGAGATAGTCCCCGACATGCTTCACGAAGCTGGCCCCGAAGCTCGACATAGCGATGTTTTCCGGGGTGGAGAACTGCTGCCGAATGCCGCCGGCGGAGCGCGAGGTCGCCGCCGCGGCATAGGTCGGGTCCTTCTCGACCACGATGACCCGGCCGGGAAACCCCATGGGTCCGAGCAGAAAATAGGCGATGGCGCTGCCCACCACCCCGCCGCCGACAATGGCGACATCGCAAGACTGGGTCATGTCGGTCCGATCAGATGGCGAAGCGCGGCTCGACCAGCCCGCGCATTCCCGGTTGGCAGGCGAAGAGGCTGCCGGAAAGGGGAGCCTCCTTCAGCTGCTGGCGGGTGAGGTCGATGGAGGCCGAGGTGATGTAGAGGGTGTCCAGCTCCGGGCCGCCGAAGGCGACGGAGGTCGGGCGCGGCACCGGCAGCTCGATCACGCGGTCGACCGTGCCGTCGGGGTCATAGCGGGTGACCCGCCAGCCGTCCCAATGGCAGCACCAGAGCCCTCCCTCGGCGTCGACGGTCATGCCGTCGGGGACGCCATTGCCGGCCGGCACGCCGGCGAAGAGATGGCGCGCCCCGATCTTGCCGCTGGGCTCGATCTCGTAGCGGTAGAGCTTGTTGGCATAGCTGTCGGCGAAATAGCACTGCCGGCCGTCGGGGCTGAAGGCGGGCCCGTTGGGGCAGATGAACTTGCTGTCGACCTTGGTCGCCTTGCCGCGCGGGCTCACCCGCCAGAAGACGCCGAGGGGGCTGGCCTCCTTGCGGTCGCCCACCCCGGTCCAGAGATTGCCCTGGCGGTCGCATTTGGCGTCGTTGAACCAGAGCTTGCGCATGTCCTTGGCCGGCTTGGCAAAAGGCTTGAGGGCCCCGGTCTTGGGCTGGACCGTATGGATGCCGCGCTGGTCCAGGACGACCATCCCGCCGTCCCGGCGGAAGACCATGGCCCCGATATAGTCCTTGAGGGAGACCTTGAGCTTGGCATTGCGTCCGGTCATCGGGTCGAAGCGATAGATGGCGGGCTTGCGCAGGTCGAGCCAGTAGAGCTTCTCCTCCTGTTCCTGCCAGAGCGGGCCTTCGCCCAGAACGCTGCGGATCTTCAAGACGCATTCGACCTGAGACATTCCGGCCCCCCCAAGTTGGCCGCCCGTCTCGCCCGGCGGCGCCCGATCTAATCCCATCCGGGGCCAAGCGACAATCCTTTGGCCAATTATCTTCTTGCCCGGCGACGACGGCGGACCCATGCTCGAATCATGAGCAGAGCCTTCATCAAGGAAGACGATTCCAACGTCTCCGGCGAGGAACTGCCGGAACGGCCGCAAAGCCCGCACC
>DATHQQ010000641.1:0-3391 GCA_035482595.1 Verrucomicrobiia bacterium | reverse complement strand
ATGAGGGGCGGGTTGGGCATGGCAGAAGGTTCAGACAACCAGAGAGAGATGCGGCCCGGCGCGGCGACGCGGCACGGATCGGCCAAGCACCTTGCCGCGAGCGACAGCGCCATGCAAGCTTCGCGGCATGCGCGGCTATTTCGGCATCGGCGTGGAAGGGGTCAGCAAGCCGATGAATCTCGGCAGCCTGCTGCGCAGCGCGCACGCCTTCGGCGCCAGCTTCGCCTTCACCATCGGCGCCGCCTTCGACGCCAAGGCCGCGGCCGGCGCCGATACCTCGGCCGCCGTGGCGAGCCTGCCCTTCCATGCCTACGCCGACCTCGCCGCCTTCACCCCGCCCCATGGCTGCCGGCTGGTGGGTATCGAGCTGATGGAGGAGGCCGTCGAGCTCCCCAGCTTCACCCACCCGCCCCAGGCCGCCTATGTTCTGGGGGCGGAGCGGGCGAGCCTCACGCCCGCCTTGGTCGAGCAATGCGATTTCGTGGTCAAGATCCCGACCCGCTTCTGCGTCAATGTCGCCATCGCGGGCGCCCTGGTCATGTACGACCGGATGATCAGCCTGGGCCGCTTCGCCGAGCGCCCGGTACGGGCCGGCGGACCGATGGCCGCCCGCCCGGTCCATGTCCATGGCGAGCCGGTCTGGAAGCGCAAGCGCGCCAAGGCGGGATGAGGCATCCGCCGCTCGAATCGCATTAAATCTGGGATACCGCCTGCCGAGGCGCGGTCCCTAGCTTGCCCGGGACGCTGGCAAGGCCTATTTAGCCCCTCACGGATCGGGCGGGCGACATCCCTGGTCGGCAAGGATGCGGCGGCGAAATTGCCTGTTTCACAACAATATGATACGGGGACGGGCCGCCGACGGATCACCAGGATCGTGTCGATGTGCTACACCCCGGGTGAGAGCTTGCAGGGGGCGAAACGGAGACGGCGGCGTAGTTTTGCGAATCCCCACGAAAGGGCAATGTTGGTCATGAAGATGAAGAGATGGCTTTTGGCAGGCGGCTTGGCGGCGGCGATGGCGGCAGCGGTCGCGGCGGGCCCCGCCCGGGCGGCGAATCCGGTCCCGATCAACCGGTTCACGGACTGGCTTGCCCAGACCTATGACGACAGCGGCAAGACCCTCTGCTACGCCACCAGCGCGCCGAAGAAGCAGGCGGGCAATTTCAAGAGCCGCGGCAATCCCTATATCGCCATCACCCATGCGCCCCAGTCAGGGGTGCGCGACCAGGTGAGCTATATCGCCGGCTATGAGCTGAAGCCGAACAGCGAGGTCGTCCTGACCATCGGCGATCAGAACTTCTCGCTCCCGGTGCTGCAGAAGGATCGGGCCTGGGCCAAGGACGCCGCCGCCGACAAGGCGATGATCGACGCCATGCGCAAGGGCAGCAGCCTGACGGTCAAGGGGACCTCCTCCCGCGGGACCGAGATCACCGATACCTATTCCCTGCTCGGCTTCTCCAAGGCCTATCAGGCGATCGGCGCCGCCTGCAAGGTTCAGTAGGAAGGTCATGAGCACGGCCGGCCATGCGGATGTCTTCGCCCCGCCGGCCGCGGCCGCCGATGGCCGGATCGAGCTGATCGGGCTCGACCGGTCGGAGCTCGAGGCCGAGCTCGCCCGGGTCGGCGAGCCCCCCTTCCGGGCCCGCCAGCTCTGGCATTGGATCTACCATCGCGGCGCCACCGATTTCGCCAAAATGACGAGCCTGGCCAAGAGCTTCCGGGCCGATCTGGCCGAGCGCTATGTCGTCTCGCGGCCCCGTGCCGTGGTCGACCGGCAGTCGATCGACGGCACCCGCAAATGGCTGCTGGGCTTCGCCGACGGGCAGGAGGCCGAGACCGTCCATATCCCGGAGGAGGATCGCGGCACGCTCTGCGTCTCCTCCCAGATCGGCTGCACGCTGACCTGCCGCTTCTGCCATACGGGAACCCAGCGCCTGGTGCGCAATCTCTCGGCGGCCGAGATCCTGGGCCAGATCATGCTGGCCCGCGACGCGCTGGAGGAATGGCCCTCGCCGCCCGACGGACGCCTCATTTCCAACATCGTCATGATGGGGATGGGGGAGCCGCTCTACAATTACGACAATGTCGCCAAGGCGCTGCGCATCGTCATGGACGGCGAGGGGATCTCGATCTCCAAGCGCAAGATCACCCTCTCCACCGCGGGGGTGGTGCCGATGATCCGGCGCGCCGGGGCCGAGCTCGGCGTCAACCTCGCCATCTCGCTCCATGCGGTGACGGACGAGCTGCGCGACCGGATCGTGCCCATCAACAAGAAATATCCCATCGCCGAGCTGATGGATGCCTGCCGGACTTATCCCGGGCTGAGCAATGCCCGGCGCATCACCTTCGAATATGTGATGCTGAAGGGGGTCAATGATTCCCCCGCGGACGCCAGGGCGCTGATCAAGCTCATCGAAGGGGTGCCGGCCAAGGTCAATCTGATCCCCTTCAACGCCTGGCCGGGCGCCCCCTTCGAATGCAGCAGCAACGCCGCCATCGCGGCCTTCAGCGACATCGTCTTCGAGGCCGGCTACGCCAGCCCGGTGCGCACGCCCCGCGGGCGCGACATCATGGCCGCCTGCGGCCAGCTCAAGAGCGAGAGCGTCCGCCAGCGCAAGACGGTCAAAGCCGCCTAGTCCCCCTTGGCCTTGCCGGGGGGTCCCTTGCCGGGGGGCCCCTTGTCGCGGGGTCGGCAATCCCTATACTCCGCGCGCTTTTTCCTCTCTGCCGAGGCCAGGAACCCCCCATGAAGCGCGACATCAAGAAGGTCGTGCTCGCCTATTCCGGCGGGCTCGACACCTCCGTGATCCTGAAATGGCTGCAGACGACCTATGGCTGCGAGGTGGTGACCTTCACCGCCGATCTGGGCCAGGGCGAGGAGCTGGAGCCAGCCCGGCGCAAGGCCGAGATGCTGGGCATCAAGCAGATCTATATCGAGGATCTGCGCGAGGAGTTCATCCGCGACTTCGTCTTTCCCATGTTCCGTGCCAACGCCCTCTATGAGGGCTGCTATCTCCTGGGCACCTCCATCGCCCGGCCCCTGATCGCCAAGCGCCAGATCGAGATCGCGCGCGAGACCGGGGCCGATGCGGTCGCCCATGGCGCGACCGGCAAGGGCAATGACCAGGTGCGCTTCGAGCTCACCTATTACGCGCTGCAGCCGGACATCCGCGTCATCGCGCCGTGGCGCGAATGGGATCTCGTCTCGCGCACCAAGCTCATCGAATATGCCGAGAAGCACCAGATCCCGATCGCCAAGGACAAGCGCGGCGAGGCGCCGTTCAGCGTCGACGCCAACCTGCTGCACTCGTCATCCGAGGGCAAAGTGCTGGAAGACCCGAACGTCGAGCCGCCGGAGTTCGTCCATCTGCGCACCATCTCGCCAATGGAT
>DATHQQ010000640.1:0-3233 GCA_035482595.1 Verrucomicrobiia bacterium | reverse complement strand
CACCGGCTCTGGCGCCGCGGCCTGTGGCTGGTGCTGCTGGCGGCGACGCTGCTCTCCCTCGCCTTCAGTGTGCGCAGCGCGTTCCAGGGTCCGCCCTCGGATTTCTACATGCCGCAGCTGCGCGCCTGGGAGCTGCTGCTGGGGAGCCTGATCGCCTGGAATCGCCTGCCGGCGCTGACATCCAGGATTTGGCGGGAAGCTGCCGGCCTGCTGGGCATCGTCCTCATCATCGTCTCGGCCACCACCTTCCTGAGCTGGACGCCATTTCCCGGCTATGCGGCCCTGGTGCCTTGCCTGGGGGCGGCTCTCGTCATCGCGGCCGGCCGGTCGGGGGATTCCTTCGTCGCCCGCGGGCTTTCGCTGCCGCCCCTGGTCTTCCTCGGCCGGATCTCCTACTCGCTCTATCTGTGGCATTGGCCGATCTTCGTCTTCATCAAGATGTCGGAGCATTTCCCGGCGGAGCGGCACACGACGGCCACGCGGGTGCTCGCGGTCGCGGCCACGCTGATCATCGCGACCCTCTCCTGGAAATATGTCGAGACCCCCTTCCGCAGCGGGCCATGGCGCCCGTCCCGGCGGCGCTTGTTCGCGACGGCAGCCGGCGCGGTCGTGCTGCTGGGAGGGATCGGCCTCGGCTTCGGGCTGTTGCGGGGCTTGCCGAACCGCTTCTCGCCCCCCGCGCTGGCGATCCTGGCGCAGATGCAGACGAACGACCCCGTCAATTATTTCCGCTCCGGCGCCTGCTTCCTCGACCGGGAGGACAAGGTCGACCTTCTGACCAGCAAGGGCTGCCTGCAGACCGATTCGTCGCGCCCGAACTACCTGCTGATCGGCGACAGCTATGCCGCCCATCTCTGGTACGGGCTGTCTCAGACCTTCGACAAGATCAATGTCATGCAGGCGACGGCGGCCGGCTGCACCCCGCTGCCGGAACGGAAGTTCACCCGGATCTGCAACGATGTCATGCGATTCCTCTTCTCCGACTATCTGCTCCATCACAAGCCGGACAGGCTGGTGCTCTCGGCGGAATGGCAGCGGGCGGATGTGCCTCAGCTGGCCCAGGTTCTCGACTGGGCCGCGGCCCATGACATCCGCGTCATCCTGATGGGGCCCATCGTGCGCTACGACGACAGGCTGCCGCGGCTGCTCGCCTTCGCCATCGAAGAGAACAACCCCCGGCTCCCCGACGAGCATCGCCTCGACTACCGCGCCCTCGACCAGAGCATGCGCCGGCTCGCCCAGGAGAAGGGCGCGACCTATGTCTCGCTGCTCGACTTGCTCTGCAAGGAGGCGGTCTGCGAGACCCTGGTCGGGCCAGGGATGCCTCTGCAACTCGACGATGGCCATCTGACCAAGGCGGGATCCGTCCTGGTCGGCGAGCGCCTGCGCGCCAGCGGGGCCTTTTCTTCCGACCTGGCCGAGGTGAAATAGCGGCGGCGCCGGCTCGTCCTAGAGCCTGATTCACGGTTCAGCTTGATTCAAGCTGAACCGATCTTGCTCTAGGCGGGGAACGGGACTGGTGGAGCCGAGGGGGATCGAACCCCTGACCTCCTCATTGCGAACGAGGCGCTCTCCCAGCTGAGCTACGGCCCCAGGTCCCGGGAAACGGGCGCGACTATGTTGGCCGACTCCCTGGCTGTCAAGCATGGCTTGTGCCAGGGACGCGGGCAGGGCGGCCTTGCGCGCTTGCCCGCCTGCCGATAACCTCCCGCCGCTTCCCCAAGGGAACCCGGGCGTCGGGTCCAGGCTGACAGGTGCGGTCGCGATGATTCCTCTGGCAAATCTGATCGGCCTCGTCATCCAGCTCTACATCTGGGTGCTGATCGCCACGGCGGTGCTGTCCTGGCTCACCGCCTTCGGGATCGTGAACCGCCACAATCAGGTGGTGAATGGCATCGGCCGGTTCTGCTATGCCCTCACCGAGCCGGTGCTGCGGCCGATTCGCCGGATCATACCCTTGATCGGCGGCGTCGATTTGTCGCCGCTGGTCCTGATCCTGCTGCTCTGGTTCATCCGCCAAGAGATTGTCTATCTTCTCTACACCCTCTAGCAGCCCCTTCGTCCCCTCTGCCGGCGGCCTGGGAATCCGGGTCCATGCCCGGCCGGGCGCGCGGCGCGATGCCATAGAGGGGCTGCGGGCGGAAGCCGACGGCTCGGTGGCGCTTCGGGTCTCGGTCCGGGCGGCGCCGGAGGACGGCAAGGCGAATACGGCCATCGTCAAGCTTCTGGCCGCGACATGGGACATGCCGAAGACGCGGCTTCGGCTCACCGCCGGCGCCACGGACCGGCGCAAGCTCTTTGTTCTGGAAGGCGACCCGGCGGCGCTCGCCGCGCGGCTCCAAGGATGGCTCACGCAATGGACGGAACGGCAATGAACGCCAAGATCATCGACGGCAAGGTTTTTGCCGAAGGGCTGCGCGGCCGCTTGGCCACCGAGGTGGCGGCCCTCAAGGCCCAGCATGGCTTCGTGCCGGGGCTGGCGGTGGTGCTGGTGGGCGAGGATCCCGCGAGCCAGGTCTATGTCCGCAACAAGGCCAAGCAGACCGGCGAGGTCGGCATGGCCTCCTTCGAGCACAAACTCGGCAAGGAGACCGGCCAGGCCGAGCTTCTGGCCCTGGTCGAGCGCCTCAATGCCGATCCGGCGGTGAACGGAATCCTGGTCCAGCTTCCCTTGCCGAAGCAGATCGACCCTCAGGCGGTGCTGGACGCCATCGATCCGGCCAAGGACGTGGACGGCTTCCATGTCGTCAATGCCGGCAAGCTCGCCACCGGCGGCAAGGCCTTGGTACCCTGCACGCCGCTGGGCTGCCTGATGCTGCTGAAAGACCGGCTGGGCGATCTCTCGGGCAAGCGGGCGGTGGTGGTCGGGCGCTCCAACATCGTCGGCAAGCCCATGGCCCAGCTCCTGCTGGGCGAGAGCTGCACCGTCACCATCGCCCATTCGCGCACCCGCGATCTGCCGGGGGAATGCCGCCGGGCCGAGATCCTGATCGCCGCCGTCGGCAAGCCGGAGATGATCCGCGGCGACTGGATCCAGCCGGGGGCCACGGTGATCGACGTCGGCATCAACCGCATCGAGCGCGACGGCAAGACGAAGCTGGTGGGCGATGTCGCCTATGACGAGGCGGCGAAGGTCGCCGGCGGCATTACGCCGGTTCCGGGCGGCGTCGGGCCGATGACCATTGCCTGCCTGCTGCAGAACACCCTCACCGCCGCACTGCGCCAGCGGGGAA
>DATHQQ010000639.1:0-2382 GCA_035482595.1 Verrucomicrobiia bacterium | reverse complement strand
GGACTCCTGAGTGTCCACATGGGGCCGATTTGGCGGGACTGTTCGGTAGGGAGGGTTTGGTTTGGCTGTCATCGACCTGCCGGCGCCACTGCGCCAGGCGGTGGACGAGGCACTACAGGGAATCCCGCCCGCGGAGTTGGCGCGGGCGGCCGAGGCGCTGTCGAAGCGCTATCGGGCCGAGCTGCGCGATGGGCGCCGGCACCTCGACGACGACCGGGCGGCGCTGGCCTATCTCGCCACGCGTCTGCCGGCCACCTATGCCGCGGTGCAGTCCTGCCTCGAGTCGCTCGCCGAGATCCGGCCCGGTTTCGCCCCGCGACGGCTGCTCGATGCCGGGGCCGGTCCCGGCACGGCGCTTTGGGCGGCGGCTGAGCTTTGGCCGCGACTCGAAAGGGCGCTGCTGATCGAGGGCAGCCCGGTCATGCGAAAATGGGGCGAGCGGCTGGCCGGCAAGCTGGCGACTGGGCTGCCGGCGCGCAACATCGCCTGGAAGACGGCCGACCTCCGCGTCGGATTCGCCGATACGAGCCCCCACGATCTCGTGGTCCTGGCCTATGTGCTGGACGAGCTGGAGCCTGCCGTGCGGCCCGCCCTCATCGATCGGCTCTGGGCCGCGACCGGCGACATGCTTCTCCTGATCGAGCCTGGGACGCCCGCGGGCTGGCAGCGAATCCTGGCGGCCCGCGAGCGGCTGCTGGCCGCCGGGGCGACGATCGTGGCGCCCTGCCCCCATGCCGCTGCCTGCCCGCTGCAGCCGCCGGACTGGTGTCATTTCGCCCGCCGCGTGGCGCGCTCCCCCCGGCATCGCCAGGCGAAGACGGCCGAGCTTCCCTGGGAGGACGAGAAATTCATCTATCTCGCCGTGTCGCGGCTGCCGGCCTCCTCGCCGCCGGCGCGCGTTCTCGCGCACCCGCGGGCGGGCAAGGGCCATGTCCGGCTGAAGCTCTGCCTCGCAACGGGCAAGGTGGAGGAACGGGTGGTCAGCCGGCGCGAGGGCGCTCGTTACAAAACAGCGCGAAGCCTGGTCTGGGGCGATATCTTCGCGCCCTGACGCCGCTCACTTCCTCTCGCGGTCGCCCAGCCTCGCCTCGACATAGAGCCGGGCGATCTTGCCGTAGAGAAGGCTCTGCGCCGTCGCCACCCGCGCCCGCCGCATGAGGGCGCCCGGGGCGTGCTGCGCAGCCGCCGCCTCCGTTACCTCGAGATCGAGAAGGATGGGGCGATGATCGGAAGAGCCGGCATGCAGCGTGCGGGCGCGGTGGCAGGTGATCCCGCGTACCAGGCATCGATCCAGCCGGAAGCGCACGAGATTGGCCGTATGGGTCGCCTCACGCGGCCCGACATCCTCGAAGCCCGGCAGCAGGGTCGGGCCGAAGGCGTTGAAATCGCCGATGATCGCGGTCGGCCCCTGAACATGGCGCAGGATGCGGAAGAGCTGGCTGCGGTTCAGGAGCTGGCCATGGGAGAGGTGCACATTGGCGAAGGTGGCATTGGAGATCTGCACGAGCTGGGCGAGCCGCGGCGGCACGCGCCCGGGCATGCGCGAGACCGGCAGGGCCAGAGCCTGGGGTGCTGGAAACTCATGCGGGCTCCACGCCGCCAGCCCATAGATTCGCCGCGGCAAGGGCTCGCGGAAGAAATGCCCGCCCACCAGCTCCGGCAGCGCCTCGATCTTCTTGGTCGCCTCCTGGAGCAGGAGAAGATCGGGCTTCGCCGCCCGCACCAGCCCAGCGACATCTTCCACGCTCGCTCCCGTCAGGCGCAGCAGGTTCCAGCTCAAAACCCTGAGGCGACCCGCAGGTTTCTCGTCGTGATGGTGCTGGCCCTTGGGGCCTGACTCGCTCCCGTTATGGGTCGACAAGATCCGCTCCGCCCTTTCCCGCTCGTCCATGGCCTTTGGCCATTCCCATGAAACCTTCGCACCTTCGAATTCAATTCACCAGCACCCTCGACCGTTTCCCCGGTCGGCAGCCTATTTTGCCTAGAGATAGGGCATGAGAAGCCGCGCGGCGGCGTTGCGCAGCCTGACCGCCGTCGGCAGGCGTCGCAGCTCCGAGGGGGTGAAGGGTCGGGAGGCCGCGATTTTCTCCTCGATCACCTTGTCGATCTGCCCGGTGACAGTCTCGTCATAGCACTCGACCGTGAATTCGAAATTGAGCCAGAAACTCCGGACGTCCCAATTGGCGCTGCCGACCATGGACCAGGCGCCGTCCACCGTGACCACCTTGGAGTGATCGAAGGGTCCGGGCGAGAAATGGAAGCGCAACCCCGGCGCCCGCATGAAGGCGATATGGGCCCGCATGGCCCAATCGAGCAGAATGGAATCGGTGCGCTCCGGAACGACGACGTCCGTCTCGACGCCCCGCGCCGCGGCCAGCGCCA
>DATHQQ010000638.1:0-2042 GCA_035482595.1 Verrucomicrobiia bacterium | reverse complement strand
GCCGCTGCGCTGGAGTGGCCCGCGTGCTCAGCGCCTCGAGCCGCAGGCCGGCGCCGAGCGCGGTGAGAAACCGGCCCTGGCTGGTCGGCCCATGAACCTCGGCGCCGGCGGCCCGCGCGGCCTCGGCAAAGGCCGCGAAATCGACATGGGCGCTGAGATCGGCGGTTCCCGGCGCTGCCAGCGCGCAAACCGGGCGATGACGCTGAAGCGCGCGCAGGGTCGACCCGGAGGCAGTCGGGAAATAGCCGTAATCGATGAACAGCGCAGCACCCGGTTGCCGGGCCAATCGAGAACCGAGCGCACTCGCCAAGGCGAGGGCGGCCGGGCAGATCTCCACGATGGTGCCGGGCGCACGGTAACGTAGCCTGCCGGGCACGAGCAGGCTCGCCGCAGCGCTTGCGGGACCATCGACAAAGACCAGGCGACCCGCGGGATCGACTGCCACCATCCGCTCCGACCAGCCGCCGGCGCCGCGGACGAACTGCCGAATGGGCAGCGCGTCGAGAAACTCGTTGGCCACCATCAGCATCGGGCCGTCCGGCAGCTCTTCGACACGCGTTACCCATGCCGGTTGCGCCAGGCGGAGGCATCGTTCCTGTTCCGCGCGGAGGACCGAGCTCGCCTCCACCAGACAGATCCGCAAGGCGCGGCGAACTTCCGGCACGGTGCCGGCGGCGCGCAACAGGTCGCTCATCAGCACGCCGCGGCCGGGCCCCAACTCCGCCAAGATGACCGGATCCGGCCGGCCGATCCGCTCCCACAATTCGGCGCACCACAGCCCGATCAGCTCGCCGAAAACCTGGCTGATCTCGGGCGCGGTCGTGAAATCGCCCGCCGCTCCGATCGGGCCGCGCCTCGCATAGTATCCGCCCTCGGGATCGTGCAGCGCCATGGCCATGAAGGCGGCAATCGTCAGCGGGCCCTCGGCGCGAATCCGCCTGACGATCTTGTCGGCGATTTCCTCGCTCACGACCGGGCAGGAACGGGCGCGCGCAGCGCCCAGGCGATGATCAGGATGCCGGCGATCAGCACCGGGATCGACAACAGCTGGCCCATCGTCGTCCCGAAAATCAGGAAACCCAATTGCGGGTCCGGCTCCCGAAACACTTCGCCCGACATGCGGGCAGCCGCGTATCCCGCAAGAAACAACCCGGTGACGACCCCCGGGCGCTCCCTGGCATGCAGCCGCTCGGCGGCGAAGAGCAGGATAAACAACAGAATGCCCTCGCAGAAGGCTTCGTAAAGCTGGCTCGGATGGCGCGGCACCGGGCCGCCATTCGGGAAGATCATGGCCCAGGGAACATTGCTCGGCCGCCCATACAGCTCGCCATTGATGAAATTGGCAATGCGCCCAAAGAACAGACCGATCGGGATCGCCGCGGTAATAATGTCCGAGAAGGCAAACAGCGGTATTCGACGGGCCCGGGTAAACAATATGATCGCGATTGTCACGCCGAGCGCGCCGCCGTGGAAGGACATCCCGCCGTGCCATACGTAAAGCGCCTCGATCGGGTGATAGATGTAGTATCCCGGCTTGTAGAAGAGAACGTATCCGATACGACCGCCGAGGACGACGCCGAGCGTCGCCCACACCAGGAAATCGTCGACATCCTGCCGCGCGAGCAAGTACGGCGGCCGCCCGGCCAGTCCCAGGCAATACCGCCAGCCGATCAGCAGCCCGACAATATAGGCGAGCGCATACCAGCGGATCGCAAAGGGTCCGATCGAGATCGCGACCGGATCGATCGCAGGGAAGGGCATTACGAAGAGGGGCATGAACGGGCGTGCGGGGGATGTTCGAGGGACCGCCGGTGGCCGGCCCTTATAAGGGGGGAAAGCCGGATCGCCAAGGAACCTGGTGGAGCTTTGGTGGCGCGCTGACCCTGCAGCTCTCACCGGGAGGCCGGATAGGCGAGATACCTGGAGATCTTCCAACTGCCGTCTGCCTGACGGTGGAATATATCGACCGCGGGCTCTTCAATCTTCTGCGCCGGGCTTCCCGCCTTGTCGATTTCGAGCGCCCATACCAACCTGACGACCGC
>DATHQQ010000637.1:0-5216 GCA_035482595.1 Verrucomicrobiia bacterium | reverse complement strand
GCCGCGACCCATGCCGCGGCGATCAGCCTGGAATGCCATGCCGGCCATGGCCTGACCTACGATACCGTGGCCCCGGTCGCGGCCATCCCGACGCTGGCCGAGCTCAATATCGGCCATTTCCTCGTCGGCGAGGCGATCTTCGTGGGATTGGAGAGCACCATCCGGCGCATGCGCCAGCTGATGGACGAGGCGCGGGCCGTTGGCGGGAAGGCTGGCGGGAAGGCTGGCGGGAAGGAGAGGTGAGCTCATGATGGAGTTGAGCGCATGATCTTGGGCATTGGCAGCGACATCATCGATATCCGCCGTATCGAGCGGACGATCGAGCGCTTCGGCGACCGCTTTCTCGACCGCGTCTTCACCGAGACCGAGCGGCGGAAGTCCGACCGCCGGGCCAACCGGGCGGCGAGCTATGCCAAGCGCTTCGCGGCCAAGGAGGCCTGTTCCAAGGCGCTGGGAACCGGATTTGCCGCCGGGGTCTTCTGGCGCGATCTGGGCGTCGTCAATCTCGCCTCCGGCAAGCCCACCATGCGTCTCACCGGCGGGGCGCTCGCCCGGCTCGCCGCCATCACCCCGCCAGGGATGCAGGCGCAGATTGACCTGTCACTCACCGATGACAACCCTCAAGCGCAGGCGATCGTCATCATTTCCGCCGTGCCAACGCCCTCGAAATCAGCCGTCCCGGCGCCCTGATTGCCAAACGGTCATGGTGGGGCGGCTTGACAGGGTGGGGCCGGACTGTCTTCATGCCCGCCGCGTTTGGCCCCGGCGCCATGCTGAGCCTTTGCGCGACCCGGTTCGACCCCCCGGTCGGCCTCAAGACCCCCTGATCGAGCCATGCAGCGGATCCCGCAGCTTATGACCCAGAAGAGTTCGGGCGGATACATGGAGACGGTGAAGACCGTCGTCTATGCCGTCATCATCGCCATCGGCATCCGCACCTTCCTGTTCGAGCCGTTCCATATCCCGTCGGGCTCGATGATTCCGACCTTGCTCATAGGCGACTATCTCTTCGTCGAGAAATACGCCTATGGCTACAGCCGCTACTCCTTCCCCTTCGGCCCCAACATCTTCTCCGGCCGGGTCTTCGGCAGCGATCCCGCCCGAGGCGATGTCGTGGTCTTCAAGCTGCCTAGCGATACCTCGACGGATTACATCAAGCGCATCGTCGGCCTGCCCGGCGACCGACTCCAGATGAAGGCCGGCGTGCTGTGGATCAACGGCCAGCCGGTGAAGCGCGAGCGGATCGCCGACTACGTGGACGAGAACGGAAAGTTGGTGACCCGCTATATCGAGACCCTGCCCAATGGCGTCTCCCATACGATCCTGGAGGCGCAAGAGGACAGCGGCATGCTCGACAACACCCAGGAATTCATCATCGAGCCCGGCCATTATTTCGCCATGGGCGACAATCGCGACGATTCCCTCGACAGCCGCACCTCTCATGTGGGTCAGGTGCCGGCGGAGAATCTGGTCGGCCGCGCCGCCATCATCTTCTTCTCGACCGATGGCAGCGCGAGCTGGTGGGAAATCTGGAAATGGCCGTTCGCGATCCGGTACGGACGGCTGTTCGACCTCGTCAAGTGAAGCCCAAGGATTCAGCTTCACTCACCGCCGCCCTCGGCCACGACTTCGCCCGCCCCGAGCTTCTCGACCAGGCGCTGACACATCCCAGCACCGCCGGTCATGCGCCTTATGAGCGCCTCGAGTTCCTGGGCGACCGCGTGCTGGGGCTGATCATCGCCGAACTGATCTATCGCGAATTTCCAACCGAGCCCGAAGGCAAGCTCGCCCGGCGCTTCGCCGGGCTGGTCCGCAAGGAGGCCCTGGCGCGGGTGGCCGAGACCATCGACCTCGGCCCGCATCTGCGCGTCTCCCGCGGGGAGGCGGAGCAGGGCCGGCTCGGCAGCCTCAATCTGCTGGCGGATTCCTGCGAGGCGGTGATCGCCGCCCTCTTCCTCGACGGTGGCTATCCCGCCGCCCAGCGCTTCGTCGAGCGCTGGTGGCGCCCCCTGGTGAGCGAGCAGGCGGAGCCGCCCCAGGATGTGAAGACCGCGCTCCAGGAATGGGCCCAGGCGCGCGCTCTGCCGCTGCCGGTCTACCGCCTGGTCGGGCGCGAGGGGCCGGCCCACGATCCGCTGTTCGATATCGAGGTCAGCCTGCCTGGACGGCCGCCGGCCGTTGGACGCGGGCGGTCGCGCCGGGCGGCCGAAGCGGCGGCGGCGGAGCTGCTGCTGGCCAATCTCAGGGGCGAAGCCGGTGGCTGATCCAGTTCAGCCCCCGCGCTGCGGTTTCGTGGCGATCATCGGCGCGCCCAACGCCGGCAAATCGACCCTGCTCAATCGCCTCGTGGGCGCCAAGGTCTCCATCGTCTCGCCCAAGGTCCAGACGACGCGCCGGCGCGTGCTCGGCATTCTCGTCGAGGGGACGGCCCAGATCATCTTCATCGACACGCCCGGCATTTTCTCCCCGGGCAAGCGGCTGGAGCGCGCCATGGTCCGCTCCGCCTGGCAGGGGGCGGAGGATGCCGATCTCGTGCTGCTCATCGTCGATGCCACGCGCCCGCGGCTGGAGGAGGAGACGCGCGTCATCATCGATGGGCTGAAGCGCAGCGGCCGGCGCGCCATCCTCGCCCTCAACAAGATCGACGCGGTCAAGCGCGAGAAGCTGCTGGGCCTGACCCAGCGGCTTTTCGATATCGGGATCTTCGACGAAGTGTTCATGATCTCGGCCACGACGGGGGACGGCACCGCCGATCTCCTGAAGGCGCTGGCCGCCCGGCTGCCGGAGGGGCCGTGGCACTATCCCGACGACCAGATATCCGATCTGTCGCTGCGTGACATCGCCGCCGAGATCACCCGCGAGCATCTCTTCCGCCAGCTTCGTGCCGAGCTGCCCTATGCGCTGACGGTAGAGCCGGAAACCTGGGAGGATTTCGAGGACGGCAGCATTCGCATCGGCCAGCAGATCTTCGTCCAGCGCGAGGGCCAGCGCTCCATCGTGCTCGGCGAGGGCGGGCAGAAGATCAAGGCCGTGCGGCTGGCGGCGCAGCCGGAGATCGAGGCGCTCACCGGGCGCAAGGTGCATCTGTTCCTCCATGTCAAGGTGCGCGAGAATTGGCCGGATGATCCGGAACGCTATCGCGCCATGGGCCTCGATTACGACAGCTAGGGCGCAGCCCAGGAAGGACAGCTGTCTTGGAGTGGCATGACGAGGGCTTCGTCCTGGCGGTCCGGCGTCACGGCGAGAACGACGTCATCGTCTCTTTGCTGACCCGCGAGCACGGGCGCCATGCCGGGCTGGTCAAGGGCGGCGGCGGCCGGCGGGGTGCCGCCCTCTACGAGATCGGCAACAGGCTTCGCGCCGGCTGGCGCGGGCGCTTGGCCGAACAGCTCGGCCATTACGCCTGCGAGGTCCAGTCCCAGCCGGCGGCGCGGCTGCTCGACGAGCCCTTGCGCCTGTCGGCCCTCGCGGCGGCGGCGGCGGTGGCGGAGGAGGCGATGCCCGAGCGCGAGCCCCATCCGCGCGCCTTCGAGGGTTTCGCCGGGCTGGTCGAGGGGCTTCTCAGCGCAGCACCTCTGACCGATTGGGCGGCGCGCTATGTGCGTTGGGAACTCGACCTGCTGGCCGAGCTGGGATTCGGTCTCGATCTCGGCAATTGCGCGGTCAGCGGTGCCACCACCGACCTCGCCTTCGTCTCGCCGGCGAGCGGACGAGCCGTCTCCGAGGCGGCGGCGGGAATCTGGCGCGAGCGCCTGCTGCCCCTGCCGGCCTTCCTGACCGGCGGCGAGGCGGATCTTGGCGCCATCCGGCAGGGACTGGCGCTCACCGGCGCCTTCCTGGAGAGCCATGCCCTGCAGCGCATGCCGCCCGCCCGCGCTCGATTCCTGGCCAGGCTCCAGCGCGGCTGATATAGCTAACGGCCGTCAAGACCGAGCCTCCCAGTCCTCACGTCCGAGCCTTCATCCCATGGATACCCAACCCCGCCATTTCGCCGTCATCGGCGCCGGCATCATCGGCGTCTCGACGGCGCTCTATCTGCAGCGCGACGGCCATCGCGTCAGTTTGATCGACCACCGGTCGCCGGGGGAGGGCGCCTCCATGGGCAATGCCGCCGTCATCGCGGCGGGCGCCTGCGAGCCGGTGGCGATGCCGGGGATCCTCCGGCGCGTGCCGGGCATGCTGCGCGATCCCTTGGGGCCGCTGGCGATCCGCTGGGGCTATCTGCCGCAGATCGCGCCCTGGCTCCTCCGCTTCATCGCCGCCAGCCGGCCCGACCGGGTGGAGGCCGGCTCCATTGCGCTCCGCGAGCTGTCGCTGCGCTGCCGGGACGCCTATCGGCCCCTGACCGAGGCGGCCGGGATTGCCCATATGATCCGCGATACGGGCTGGCTCAGCGTCTATCGCACTGAAGCTTCCTTCGCCGCGGCTGCCGAGGAGTTCGCCTTGCAGCGCCGGCGCGGTGTGAAGCTGGAGCTGTTGGACCGCGAGCATATCCGCCAGGTCGAGCCGAGCCTGGCGCCGATCTTCGAACGGGCGGCCTTCTATCCCGAGCATTCGATGACGGTGAACAATTTCCGCCTGGTCCAGCGCCTGGCGTCGGATTTCGTCGCCCGCGGCGGGGCGCTGCTGCAGGAGAAGGTCGCCGATATCGAGCTCGGCCCCCATGGGCCCCGCACGGTGGTCACCGACAAGGACCGGATCGAGATCGATGCGGCGGTGATCGCTGCCGGCGCCTGGTCGCGCGCGCTGACCCGGCGCCTTGGCCATCGCGTGGCGCTGGATACCGAGCGGGGCTATCACGTCACCTTGCCCGACCCCGGGGTGATGCCGCGCCTGCCGATCCACATCGCCGATTTCGGCTTCGTGGCCACGCCCCTGGAGAATGGGCTGCGCTTTGCCGGCACCGTGGAGCTGGGCGGGCTCGAAGCGCCGCCCAATTGGGGCCGGGCGGAGATCCTGCTCGAGCGCGGCCGCCAGGTCTTTCCCGGGCTGAAGGCGGAGGGGCGCACGCAATGGATGGGATTCCGGCCCTCGGTCCCCGATTCGGTGCCGGTCATCTCCGGCTCGCCGAAGCTGCCCAATGCCTATTTCGCCTTCGGCCATGGTCATCTGGGCCTCAGCTACGCTGCGATCACCGGCCGGCTGATCGCCGATCTCGCGGCCGGCCGCGATCCGGGACTCGACATGCGGCCCTATCGCGTTGATCGCTGGTAAGC
>DATHQQ010000636.1:0-2614 GCA_035482595.1 Verrucomicrobiia bacterium | reverse complement strand
CTCCGCGTGCTTCTTTCTTGCGCTCCTCACGATCACCCTCCTCGCGGCCACCAGACCGATGGAATCGGCGCCCGAAATCAAGCGGGCCCGCGCCCTCATGACGAGGGCAAAGTCACGGTATACCCGCCGACTTCCCCGGTCCACAGACCTATCGGCGCGCTTCGCCGCCTCGACACTCCCGCGGCTCTCAGATATTACGATCCGGCGACCGGGGTGGAGATGCCTCGCGGGGGCCCTCATCGTCCTCCCGGGAGGGGCGAGCATGACGGCCGCCATCGACTGGGGGAGGTGCAATCGTCATCGAGAACCGCCGCGCCTTGGCTGACTCATTGCTTCCTCGAAACGGGGCTGCCGCCCCAAGCATCGCGGTCGCCGCCGTCCTTTCCTGCGTCATCGTGCTCGCCGGCCTCCTGGCGGTCTACCCCTCCATCGATGCCGCGATTCGGTTCCTGCTTTATGTCCTCGTCTTCAATTTCCTGCCCGGGATGGTCGTCGCGCGCCTTGTCCTTCCGGCGCTCGAGGAGCTTGATTCCTATGTTCTCTATGCCCTCTCCATGGGCATTGCGGTCAATCTGCTGATATTCATACCGCTATGGATGATGGGCGCTCCCCAGTTGCTGGTGGCGCTGCCCTTCGCCGCGACAGCGGCTCTCGTCATTTTTCGCCGCCGCCTCCGCTTCGGCAGCCTCATCGGCTCAAACCCCGCATGGCGCCTATGGGGCTGGCCTGCCGTGGCCGTGCTGGTCACGGCGACGCCGCTCCTGACCATGCAATATCTCCTGGCCGAGGACGTCACCGGGGCCTTTTCGTTTCATTTCGGATTTGAGGCGCTGGCAGTCCAGGACCTCGCGCGTGGCTGGCCGCCACCCAACCTGATGCTCGCCGATGTTCCCTTGTCCTACCACTACGCGGCGCATCTGTGGATCCTCGCGGCGCACCAGAATTCCGGCGTCCCGGTCGAAATCCTCGCCGGGAGATTCGGGCCTGTCTTTCTGGCTGGCTGCGCTGCCGCTCAGATCATGGCGTTCTGCCGCTACGCCTTGCGGCTCCGCTGGTGGGCGGCTTCGCTGCCGGTGGTGTGCGTCTTCTGGATCGTGGGCATCCCCGCCGTTGCGGGCAAGATCTTCGCGACCTTCACCGCCTTTACCGCAGTCCTGATCCTATCGCCGTCCCTCGGCTATATCGTCTTCTTCGTCGCCGCCACGATCGTTTGCGACGATCTGCGGCGCCGGGATCGCCCTCTGGGATGGACCGCCATCCTGCTGGCTCTCCTGGCATTCCTCCTCACCGGTGCACGGGCCGTAGGGCCGCCCGTGCTCATGTGCGCGGTCGCTCTCCTCTGGGCCGTTGAGCTGTGGCGGGGCCGGAAGTTTCCAGGCCGAATCTCGGTGTACCTTCTCGCCTGCATCGCGGGTTTCGCCGCTGGATTGCTGGCGTTCTTCAGGATCGGCGGGGCATACGACGGCATGGGTTTTACGTCCCTCACGGGCGAACCCTTTACCCATCTCACGGATGCCACCACCGAGGGGATTTTCGTCCTTCCGGCCCTGCTGATGGCAAGGCATGTGCCGCGGCTCCTGGCGGGGATGGCGACGTTCCTGGCGATGGTTCTGGGCCAGGCCGGCTTTCTGCTCCCGACCCTCATCTACGATCTGCGCGACACGGCGCGGCGCGGCGCCGCGCCGCCTCAAATCCTCTTGCTCGGCGCGAGCATCGCCGGGATTGCCGCAGTCTTCCTCACCTCAGCGCCGGGGCATAGCGAACTCACCTTCCTTCAGTATTCGAACATCTGCCTGTCCATGATGGGGGCCCAGGGTGCCCAGAGGCTCGTTTCAGCCGGCTGGTTTCGTTTGCCGGGGTGGAAGAGGACCCTCAAGGCGGCCGCCCTGCTGGCTACGGCCCTGCTCCTCGCCTTGCAGCTGGCTCAACTGCCCCCGTCGTCGCTGGACTGGATCCCCAGACGCATAGATGCGCTGAGGGAGCATCTTCGCGAGCCCGCGGACGGGAGCACGCCGATGCGGTCGATCGCTTCCTGTGTCAGGGAGGAAGACGCCGGCCTCCTGGGCATTGCGGCCAGCTCCGCCCTACAGCCGGTTGTGCTTCTGCTGCCGCGGAGCACCAGTCTCGCCTTCCGATGCGAGTATGTCTGGTGGACAGTGCTGCATCCGGTTCAGACGATCCAGCCTTACGCCATCTCCTTCCCCCCAGGACGATCGTCCGGCGCCTTGAAGGCCGTGCTGGACAAGAGAACGGGTGCCGTCGCGGCGCTCGTCAAAGCCTCTTCAGAGGGGCGCCTGTCGGTCCCGGATCTCCTTTCGTTTGCGGACAGTCTTTCACCGGGAACGCCGTGTTTTGCGATCGTCGCCAGGAACCTCGCCTACGTCGCCACCCCGCGGATTCAGGTCATGGCCCACAGCGACCGCTACCTGCTCATCCGTATCGACCGCTAGGGGCGGGCAGCCAATTCGGCGGGTGCCGCATCGCTCACGGTCGGACCCTCTGCAGAGCTTTGTGGAGAACCGGAGATCACAAGAGCCCTCCCAGAAGCCCGCTGCCACCGCCACCCGAGAAGAGCCCGTAGATGACTTGCAGGATCATCCCGCTGAAGGAGTCG
>DATHQQ010000635.1:0-7906 GCA_035482595.1 Verrucomicrobiia bacterium | reverse complement strand
TCTTTCATCGTCATTCCCGCGACAGCGGGGATGACGGAACTTGAAAGCCTCCGCCGGCTGGAACCGATCCCCGGCCGCCGCCACACACAACCCCAGATATGGGAACGCCCGTTCGCCCCTGTACTTCGGACCACGCCTTGGTTAAATTGAATGCGCATTCAATTTATTCCCGAGCAGTGCGGGAGCCGGCTGGCATGGGCGAAGCCTATGACGTCATCATCGTGGGCGGCGGGCATAACGGTCTGACGGCGGCCGCCTATCTCGCCATGGGCGGCGAGAAGGACGGCCGCAACAAGCTGAAGGTCCTGGTGCTCGAGCGCTACCGCAAGCCCGGCGGGGCGGCGATGTCGGACGAGATCTATCCGGGATTCACTTTTTCCACCTGCTCCTATGTCTGCAGCCTGCTGCGGCCCGAGATTTTCCGCTTCCTCGACCTGCCGCGCCACGGGCTGCAGGTCATCCCCTATGAGATCAACGGCCAGCCGAACCCCGACGGCGAAGGCATCGTCACCTATCGCGATCACGACCGGACGCGGGAATCGCTGCGCCGCCATTCGATAAGGGATGCCGAAGCCTATGACCATTACGCGGCGGAGATCAGCCGCCAATGCCGCTTCATCAAGCCGCTGCTGATGGTGACGCCCCCCGACCCCACCCGCCTCAACCCTTTCGCCCAGAACCGCATCAACCCCTGGGGCCGGCGCGGCGATCTCGACGGCTTCCTCAAGATCGCGTCCGAGTTCACCCGCATGGGCGAGAAGCAGATGTACGAGATCATCCGCTTCTGGACCATGTCCATCGGCGACTTCCTGGACGAGTACTTCGAGCATCCGCGCTGGAAGGGATTCTCCGCCGCCTCCTCCATCATCGGCACGGCGCTCGGGCCCTATTCTCCCGGCACCGCCTATGTCCTGCTGCATCACTACATGGGCGAGGTGGATGGGCAGATCGGCGCCTGGGGCTTCGCGCGCGGCGGCATGGGCAGCGTCAGCAAGGCCATCGCCGCGGCGGCCACCGAGGCGGGGGTCGAGATCCGCACCTCGGCCGAGGTGGAGAAGATCCTGGTCCGCAACGGCAAGGCCGTGGGGGTGGCGCTGGCGAATGGCGAGGAGATCCGGGCCAAGGCCGTCGTCTCCAGCCTCGATCCCAAGCGCACCTATCTGAAGCTGCTGGAGAAGGGGGCGCTGGATGCGGTCGATCCCGACATCCATCGCTATGCCACGAATTTCAAGATCCGCGGCTCCTCCGGCAAGCTCAATATCGCGCTCGACGGGTTGCCGCGCTTCGCTGGCCTGCCGCCGGAAGCGGCCTGGGGCACCGTGGATATCGGCGGCGACTTCGACTACATCGAGCGCGCCTTCGACGATTACAAATACGGCTCATGGTCGAAGCGGCCCTTCCTCGACATCGTGATCCCCACCACCGTCGACCCCACCATGGCGCCGCCCGGCAAGCATTTCATGTCGGTCTTCGTGCAATACGCGCCCTACAAACTGACCGAGGGTCCCTGGAGCGCCGACAGCAAGGCCGCCTTCGAGAAGGATGTCCTGGACACCATCGAGGAGAACGCACCGGGCTTCCGCAAGCTGGTGCTCCATGTCCAGACCCGCACGCCCTGGGACATCGAGAACGAGGTGGGCTTGACCGAAGGGAATATCTTCCAGGGTGAGTTGACCCTGGACCAGCTCCTCTTCAACCGCCCCTTCCCCGGCTATGGCCAGTACCGCGGCCCCTTCGAGGGCTTCTACATGTGCGGCTCCGGGACCCATCCCGGCGGCGGCGTCATGGGTGCGCCCGGCGCCAATGCGGCCGGCGAGATCCTGAAGGACTTCAAGCATCGGGTGATCCGGTGAGCGGCGCGGCCGATGTCCTCGTCATCGGGGCTGGTCACAACGGCCTGGTGACCGCGGCCTATCTGGCTAAGGCCGGGCTGAAGGTGACCGTGCTGGAAGCGGCGGACCGGCCGGGCGGGGCGGCCCTGACCCGCGAATTCGCGCCGGGCTTCAAGGTTTCGGGGGTCGCCCATCTTCTCCATGCCTTCCATCCGGGCGTCGCCAGGGATCTGGGGTTGAGGCTGGCGTCCTTCGCCCGGCCCATCGGCACGACGGCGCTCGGCCCCGAGGGCAGGCGGATCGACATCACCAGCGATGCAGGGGCCACGGCCGCCTCCATCGCGCGGATCTCGCCGGCGGATGGGGCCGCCTACGGACCGGTGATGGCGCGGCTGACGCGGTTGGCCGGCGCGCTGGGCGGCTATCTCGACCAGACTCCGCCGAGCCCCCTGCCCTCGGCCAACAGCCTGCGCGCCAATCTCTCCCTCGGCCTCTTCGCCCTCGGGCTGCGCCGGCTAGGCAAGAAGGATTTCCTGGAGCTGACCCGCATCCTGACCATGAACGTCGCCGATCTCGGCCAGGATTTCTTCGAGAGCGATCTGGTGAAGGGGTTGCTCGCCTTCGATGCCACGCTCGGCCTGTTCCTGGGGCCGCGCTCGCCCAATACGGTGTTCAGCCTGCTCTATCGTCTGGCGGGCTTCGGCAGGCATGGGATGGGGGGCTTGCATCTGCCCATGGGCGGCATGGGGATGCTGACTGACGCGCTCGCCCAGGCTGCGATGCGCGCCGGCGCGCTGATCCGCACCGGCGCCCCCGTCGAGCATATCCTGGTGGAGAAGGAGATCGCGGTCGGCGTGGTGCTGGCGGGCGGCGAGGAGATCCGCGCCCCTGTCGTCGCCTCGAGCGCCGATCCGCAGCGCAGCCTGCTGAAGCTGCTGGAGCCGGGCCTGTTGGACGTGCAGTTCGCCAAGCGCATCCGCCATCTCAGGATGAACGGCTGCGTCGCCAAGCTGCATCTGGCCCTGGACGGCTTGCCCGAGAGCTGGGTCGGGGCTGCCGGGCGCATCGTCCTGGCGCCCGCGAGCGATCATGTCGAGCGCGCCTTCGATGCCGCCAAATACGGCGAGGTGTCGAAGAAGCCTGCCCTGGAGGTGGTCATCCCGACCCTGGTCGATCCTTCCCTGGCGCCGCCCGGCAAGCATGTCGTCTCGATCCTGGCGCAATTCGCGCCCTATCGCCTGCGCGAGACGACGAACGCAGAAGCCCGCAGCCAGATCCTGGAACGCAGCCTCGATCTGCTGGCCCAAGGCGCGCCCGATCTGCGCCGGCGGCTCATCGCCGCCGAGGCGCTGACGCCCCAGGATCTCGAGGCGCAATTCGGCCTGACCGGCGGCCAGTGGCATCATGGCGAGGTGACCTTGGACCAGATGTTCTTCCTGCGCCCGGCACCCCGCTATCAGCGATACTGCATGCCGGTCCCCGGCCTCTGGCTCTGCGGGGCCGGCGCCCATCCCGGCGGCAATGTCTCGGGCCTGCCGGGCGCCAATGCGGCGCGCGAGATCCTGAAGCAGATCAAATCAGGCCGCAGGGGTGCCGCATGACCCATGCACAGCATCTCGCGCCTTTCCTGCGCAAGACGCCCTTCCATGCGCCCATCGAGCGACTGATGCATGGCCAGGGTTGGGTCCGCTGGATGGGCTTCCAGTCGCCCGCCTTCTTCGATTCCGAGCAGTCGGAATATTTCGCCATCCGCAACGGCACCTCGGTCTATGACGTCTCGCCGCTGATCAAATATTCCATCCGCGGCCGCGACGCGGCGCGCTTTGTCGATTTCCTGGTCACCCGCGACATGACCAAGGTCAAGCCGATGCAGGTGGCCTATACCGCCTGGTGCGACGACGACGGGCGGATGATCGAGGAAGGCACGGTCTTTCGCCTCGGCGAGAGCGACTTTATCCTGAATGCCGCGCTGCATCAGCTTCACTGGCTGACGGAAGCCGCCTATGGCTTCGATGTGGCGATCGAGGAGGTGAGCGACCGCTTCTGCGGCCTCGCCCTCCAGGGCCCGACCTCTCGCGAGATTCTGCAAGCCATGGGGGTGCCGGGCATCGACACCCTGCCCCATTTCGGGATCCTGGAGACCAAGGTCGACGGCCATTGGATGCGCATCGACCGCGCCGGCTTCACCGGCGATCTGGGCTACGAGGTCTGGGTCGAGCCGCAGGATGCGCTCTGGCTTTGGGAGAGTCTGTTCCGCCTGGGCGAGGTGCATAAGATCGCGCCCATCGGCTCGCGCGCCCTCGACATGGCCCGCATCGAGGCCGGCTTCATCCTGGTCGATGTCGACTACATCGGCGCGCTCCATGCGATCCGGCCGAGCCAGCGCCAATCGCCTATCGAGGCGGGGATCGGCTGGGCAGTGGGGTTGAAGAAGCCGAGCTATTTCGTTGGCAAGCGGGCGCTGATCCGGGAAAGGGCCGAGCGAAGCTCGCGCCATATCCTGATCGGCCTGGAGATCGAGGGACGCAAGCCCGCGCCCGGCGCCTTCCTCTATGCCGACAAGCAGGCGCGAACGGAGATCGGCCTCACCACCTCGGCCCTCTGGTCGCCCAGCCTGAAGAAGAACATCGCCTTCGCCCGGGTGCAGCCGGATTTCATCGCCCCGGGCCGTCAGATGTGGATCGAGATCTGGTATCCCAAGGAATCGAAGATCGAGCGCAGCATGGTCCGCTGCTGGGCCCGCAACCGCATGTTCTTCGACCCGCCGCGAAAGAAGGCGTGATGGCGCCCCCCCTCTGTCCCCGCTGTGCGGTAATTGTCGGCAAGCGGCGCTCTCTCCATCGTCATGGTCGGCGAAGGCCGACCATCCACGAGTTTGTGCGCCGCAAACCCCGTGCTTCATGCATGACGAGAATGGGTCAACCATTGACTGTTCGGTGTGGCGATAACCCGGGGAGAGACGTCGCCCGAAGCAGTCAAACTCGTGGATGGTCGGCCTTCGCCGACCATGACGGTAGAGAGAACGAAGCCGACCGGCGCCGGATTGGCGACGGGGCGAAGCGCTAGCCCCATGGCCATGAACGGTCCCATCCGCGACCAGCGGCGCCGGGAGCTGATCCAGGCGACCATCGCGGTCATCGCCCGCCATGGCTATTCCGGCACGACGGTCGCCCGGGTCGCCGGGAAGGCCGGCCTCTCCACCGGCCTGATGAACTTTCATTTCGATTCCAAGGACCGCCTGTTCCGCGCGACCTTCGATTTTCTGGCCGCCGAATATCAGCAGGTCTGGGACCGCAATCTGGCCGTCGTGGGAGAGGCGCCAGGCCCGCGGCTGACGGCGATGATCGAGAGTTATTTCGACCGCCGCATCTTCACACGCGACAAGCTCGCTGTCTGGTTCACCTTCTGGTCGGATGCCGAGCTCAGAGACCGCTATCGGGCGGCGGCGGTCCGCGTCGAGCGACGCTACATCGCCGCACTGGAGGCGGAGATCCGCCGCCTGATCGCGGCTGCCGGCGGCCCCGCCGCCGAGGCCAAGCCCCTGACGGCCGCGGTCTCGGCCATGATCGATGGCTACTGGCTGCAGGCGATGATCTATCCCAAGCGCTTCGACCGGATGGCGGCGGTAGCGGCCTGCCTGGCGTTTCTGAAGCTGCGGCTGCCGCGAGCTTTTCCGAAGCTCCGCCCCTTGCCCAGGCGCCATCGCCCCGCTAGCCTAGCAAGACCTCGCTCAATCCCCCCTCATCGTCCTTCACCCGGAGCCTGATCCTCATGCGCACCAATTTCGCCTATGACACCGAAGCGCTCTGGCAGGACGACCGCGACCACATCATCCATCCCTGGATCGATCTCGGCACCGCCAAGACTCGCGAGCCGCTGATCATTGCCGCGGCGGAGGGGGTGCATATCTACGACAGCCGAGGCCATCGCATGCTCGACGGCATCGGCGGCATGTGGTGCGTCAATATCGGCTACGGCCGCGAGGAGATGGCCCAGGCCATCGCCGATCAGGTGCGCCGCATGCCCTATTTCTCGCCCTTTGGCCTGATCTCCACGCCGGAATCGATCGAATTCGGCAAGCGCCTCACGTCCTATACGCCGGGCGACCTGAAGCATGTCTTCTTCGCCACCGGCGGCTCGACCGCCGTGGATTCGGCGCTGCGCTTCGTGCAGTTCTACAACAACTTCACCGGCCGGCCGGAGAAGAAGCACATCATCACCCGCGAATACGCCTATCACGGGTCGACATTCCTTTCGGCCTCCGTCTCCGGCAAGCCGGGCGATCGCGGCAATCTCGATTTCATCACGGAGACGATCCATCACCTCCCCGCCCCCAATAGCTATCGCCGGCCCGATGACATGAGCGAGGCGGAGTTCTGCGATCTGAAGGTGGCCGATCTCGAGAACAAGATCCTGGAACTCGGGCCCGAGAAGGTCGCCTGCTTCATCGCCGAGCCCCTGATGGCCTCGGGCGGCGTCATCGTGCCGCCCAAAGGCTATCAGCGGCGGACCTGGGAGGTCTGCCGCAAATATGACGTGCTCTACATTTCCGACGAGGTAGTGACGGGTTTCGGTCGGCTGGGCGAGATCTTCGCCTCGGAGCCGGTCTTCGGCATCGTGCCCGACATCATCACCTCGGCCAAAGGGCTCACCTCGGGGTATGTGCCGCTGGGCGCCTTCTTCGTATCGGACCGGCTCTACGACCGGCTGACGGGGCCCGAGGGCAAGGGCAAGTATTTCACCAACGGCTTCACCTATTCCGCCCATCCCGTGGCTTGCGCCGCGGGGCTGAAGAATTTGGAAATCATCGAGCGCGAGAACATCCTGGATCACGTCCGCCGCACCGGCCCCTATTTCATCGAGCGGCTGAAGACCCTGCTCGACCTGCCCATCGTCGGCGATGTGCGCGGCAGCCATATGATGGTCTGCGTCGAATGCGTCGCCGACAAGAAGACCAAGCAGCCGATGCCCGCGGAATGGGACGTCGCGTACCGCATCATCAATCACGCCCTGCCGCGCGGGCTCCTGGTGCGCCCCTTGAGCCATATGATCGTGCTCTCCCCGCCGTTGACGGTGACCAAAGCCGATATCGACCAGATCGTTGAGATCCTGAGCGCCAGCATCCGCGCTGTGGCGGACGAGCTGATGCGCGAGGGGCTCTGGCGCAGCGCCGCCTGACGGCAGCGCGGCCGGAGGGCTGACAATGACGAGCCTGCTCGATGCCTCCGACCTCGCAGTGATGGGGCCGCCGCCGGACCGCGTGGCCCGCGTCGCCGTGGAGGGCGGCCGGGTCGTCGCCTATGTCTATGGCGAGGCCAATGCGGAGACCATCCTCTGCATCAACGGCGGGCCGGGCATGCCGAGCCGGCGGCTGCGGGAGGCTTTCCATATCCTGGCCCTTCAAGGCTTCCGGGTGTTGATCCATGACCAGCTCGGCACAGGCGCCTCGGACCGGCCGGACGATCCAAGCCTCTGGACGCTGAAGCGCTATGTCGGCGAGGTCGAGGCGGTGCGCGAGGCGCTGGGCCAGGGCAAGGTGCATCTCCTCGGCCATAGTTGGGGCGGGTGGCTGGGCATCGAATATGCCCTTGCCCATGGCGACAAGCTGAAGAGCTGCATCTTCTCCAATACCAGCGCCGATACGCCCACTCATCTGGAAGAGGTGCGCAGGCTGCTGTCGGCCTTCGGCACCGAGACCCTGGCCATGATCGACCGGCTGGAGGCCGCCAGTCAGTTCTCGAGCCCCTTCTATCGGGCGATCTCCACCTTGTTCTATGGCCGCCATTCCTCGCGACTCGCCTATCTTGCCGGCGAGCGGATCGAGCATGAGGCGGTCAACATGCAGATCCAGATGGCGCTCTGGGGGCCCGCTGAATTCTCGGCCACCGGCGAGCTCGCGGCCTGGAACCGGCTGCCGGATCTCCATCGCCTGACCTTGCCTGCCTTGGTCCTGGTGGGCGCTTACGACTACACGACCCCACTGAGCGCCGAGCTGCTCCGGGCGGCACTTCCCAATGGGCGGCTGATCCTCTTTCCCGACAGCGCGCATTCGCCCTTCCTCGACGAGCCCGAAG
>DATHQQ010000634.1:0-2178 GCA_035482595.1 Verrucomicrobiia bacterium | reverse complement strand
GTCAGATCGGTCCGGTCGCCATGCTTGAAGGAGAGCAGCAGGGCCCGGCTGCCGGCGTCGTAGCGGAACACCGCCCGGGCCCGGTCGAAGACGGGCGGGGCCGTGCGGCAGGCCGGGCAGAGCTCATCGGGCCCCAGCTCCACCTCGAAAGGATAGCCGCAGCGCCGGCAGAAGGGCGGGGCCAGGAATTCGATGGCCGACCAGCAGCCGGCACAGAGGGCACCGGCCTCGCTGCCCCCCGCATATCCCGGGGTGGCCAGGCCCTGGCCACAGCCGACACAGCGCGGCGGCAGGACCAGATCGAGGAGCCGTCCGGTCGCCCGGCGGAGGCTGGCGGAGATCATGGCCAAGTTTAGCCGCAGCACCCGCGCCCGCAAGCTGGGCTCTGGTTTACTTTCGCGAGGCCAGGCGCATATTGCCGGCATGACCGACGAATTGAAGCTGTTCGACCGGCCTTTGCTGCGCCGGCGGCGGGACCGCGCCGCCCCCGGGCTCGCCGGCCACGACTTTCTGCTGCGCGAAGCGGGAGAGCGGCTGGCCGACCGCCTGCCCGATATCCGGCGCCACTTCCCTCTGGCCCTCGATCTCGGCTGCCGCGACGGGCTGCTGGCCGGGATCCTGGCGGGGCGCGGCGGCATCGCGCGGCTCATCGGCAGTGACCCCTCCTTTGTCATGGCGTGCCGCGCCGGCACGGCCGGCGAGAGCGTGGTGGTGGCTGAAGAAGAGGCCCTGCCCTTCGCCCCGGAGAGCTTCGATCTGGTGCTGAGCCTGCTCAATCTGCATTGGGTCGGCGATCTGCCCGGGGCGCTGCTGCAGATCCGCCAGGCGCTCAAGCCCGACGGTCTGTTCCTGGGGGTGATGTTCGGCCTCGGCACCCTGGGCGAGCTGCGCGATTGCCTGCTGGCAGCGGAGAGCGAGCTTCGCGGCGGCGCCGGGCCCCGGGTCTCGCCCTTCGCCGATCTCCGGGACGCGGCGGGGCTGCTGCAGCGCGCGGGGTTCGCACTCCCCGTCGCCGATACGGAGACCCTGACGGTGACATATCCCGACGCGCTCGCTCTGATGCGCGACCTGCGCGGCATGGGGGAAGCCAATGCGCTGGCCGCCCGGCCCCAAGGTTTTGCGGGGCGCGAGCTCTTCGCCCAGACCGCAGCGCTCTATGCCGAGCGCCATGGGGATGCGGCGGGCCGCATTCCCGCCCGCTTCCAGCTCATCTTCCTGACGGGCTGGGCACCGGATGAGTCCCAGCAAAAGCCGCTCCGCCCCGGCAGCGCCCGCCACCGGCTGGCCGCGGCGCTCGACACGACGGAGCATTCGGCCGGCGATCCCGCGCGGCCGAAATGATCAGCGAAGCGCTCGTTCCTGGAAGGCTCAGAGCAGATCCTGCAGCATGGCGGTCAGCGGCTTGTCTGCCGGGGGCATGGGATAGTCGCCCAGCCGCGCCGCGCGCACCCAGGTGAGCTCCTGCCCTTCCTGCGGGACCGGCTGGCCGTTCCAGCGGCGGCAGACATAGAGCGGCATCAGCAGATCGAAATCGGGATAGCGGTGCGAGGCGAAGGTCAAGGGCGCCAGGCAGCTCTCGGCCACGTCGATGGCGAGCTCCTCCTTCAGCTCCCGGATGAGGGCCGCTTCCGGTGTCTCGTCCTCCTTGACCTTGCCGCCGGGAAACTCCCAGAGCCCCGCCATGGGCTTGCCCGCGGGCCGGCGGGCCAGCAGCACCCGGCCGTCGACATCGACCAGGGCGACGGCGGAGACCAGCAGGCGCTTGCGCGCCGGGCGGTCGAGGCGTCGCAGCTCCACCCGCTGCGCCCCGCCGCGGGCGGGCGCCGGATCCTCGCTCTGGCCGACGAAGACGAAGCCGAGCTTCTCCTGGACGCGGATGGACCGGCGATTGGCCGGCATGGCGGCGGCCTCGACGCGGGCCAATCCCAGATGCAAAAATCCATGCTGAATCAATGTTTTGGCGGCCTCTGCCGTGATGCCCGCGCCCCAATAAGGCCGGCCGACCCAATAACCCAGCGTGGCGGTGCCGCCGCCCGGGGTCAGGTCGAGCTCGATGCAGCCGAGAAAGACCCGGTCCTGGCGCCGCTCGATAGCGGCGACGAGCTTCTGTCCCGCCGCCCCTTCGTCCCAGGTCTCCTCGATCCAGGCGACGGCGGCGCCGGCGGGATAGGGATGGGG
>DATHQQ010000633.1:0-2018 GCA_035482595.1 Verrucomicrobiia bacterium | reverse complement strand
GTACTCGGCGGATTGCATCTCGATCAGCCGCGAGGCCGCCCGGCGGAAATCGAAAGCGCCGTCGCCCCCCGGATAGAGCCGGTCGGGCAGATCATCGGCGGCGATGACGAGATGGCAGCGATGCTCGTAGAGCTCGTCGATCAACATGATGAAGCGCCGTGCCTCATTGCGCTGATCGGCCGAGAGCCGCGGCACGCCGTCGAGGATGAGGGTGTGGAAATGCCTGGCAATGGCCAGGAAGTCGGCAGGGCCCAGCGGCGCGCGGCAGAGCTCGTCGAAGCTGGCATAGGCGACGCCCTTGGCCGTCCGTGCGAGCTCGAGGCGCCGGCCCTGGAGCGCCAGGACCGTCGGCGCGGGCACCGCCGAATCGGTCAGCCGCGCGAAGGCCGCGTCGAGCGCCGCGGTCGCTTGCATGCCCAGCGGCGTGTGATAGACGTCGAGATCCTGGATGCGCCGGCGCCGGTAATCCCGGCCGCCGTCGAGCTCGAGGATGTCGAGGCGCTCCTTGATGAGGGCGATGAAGGGCAGAAAATTTTCGCGCTGCAGCCCGTCCTTGTAGAGATCATCGGGCGCATAGTTGGAGGTGGCGACGACGACGATCCCGTCGTCGAACAAGGCCTCGAAGAGACGGCCGAGCAACATGGCATCGGCGATGTCCTCGACCTGGAACTCGTCGAAGCAGAGAAGGCGGATCTCCTCGGCGATGGACCGCGCCAAGGGCGGGATGGGATCGCCGCTCGCCTCGCGCCGCCAGCGATGGAGGGATTGATGCACCTCCAGCATGAAGGCGTTGAAGTGGACGCGGCGCTTCTTGGCCACCGGCGCGCCGGCGAAGAACATGTCCATCAGCATGGACTTGCCCGTGCCGACGCTGCCGAAGATGTAGAGCCCCTGCATCGCGGGTTCGGCCCGCCGGGCCAGGCCGAGGCGCTCGCGCCAGCCGCCGCGCCCGCCATTGCCGGGTCGCCCGAGGGCATTGTGCAGCGATTGCAGCTTCTCGGCGGCGAAGAGCTGGGCCGGATCGGGCTCCAGCAACCCCGCCGCCCGCTCGGCCCGATAGGCGGCCAGCGGGCCCTCGCCCGCCCTGCCCGGGCTCAGGCCCGGGCCGACCGCGGGCCCGTCCATCAGCGCCCGCCCCTCATCGCCCGCCGGCGGCCCTCAGAACCGCCCCCGTGACATAGGAGGCGGCGTCGGACAGCAGATAGAGCACCGGATCGGCGATCTCCTCCGGCGAGGCCGACCGTCCGATGGCGATGGTAGCCATCAGCCGCTCGGTGCGGGCGGATCCGCCGACCGCCTCATGCATGTCGGTCTCCACGAGTCCGGGCTCGACGGCGTTGACGCGGATGCCCTCGCGCGCCACCTCGCGCGCCAGGCCCAGGGTCATGGCATTGAGCGCGGCCTTGGAGGCGGCGTAATGCACGAACTCCCCGGCGCTGCCGATGCTGGCGGCCGCCGAGGACATGTTGACGATGGCCCCGCCCTTGCCCCCATGGCGGGTCGACATGCGCTTCACCGCCTCGCGGGCGCAGAGGAAGGCGCCGAAGGTATTGACCTCGAAGACCCGGCGGAGATCGGCCGTCTCGATCTGATCGAGGCGCCCGAGCTTGCCGACGATGCCGGCGTTGTTGACCAGGCCGTCGATCCGTCCGAAGCGGCGGTCGATCTCGCCGAAGGTTGCGAGCACGTCTTCTTCGCGCGCGACATCGCCCTGCAGGGCAAGGGCGCTGCCGCCCGCGCTCTCGATCTCGCGCACCACCGCCTCGGCGGCATCCGCCGCCTTTGCGTAGTTCACGACCACGCGCCATCCCGACCGCGCCGCGCCGCGCGCGATCGCCGCGCCGATGCCGCGGCTGCCGCCGGTGACGAGAAGAACCTTGTCGCGATTCGAATCCATCGCGCGAACGATTACATGTTCTTCGCGCATCGCGCGAGAGGGTCTTGCGACTCGAGAGAGAGATTGTTCGAGTCCTCTCTTGCCGACGCGCCCCACTCCCTCCGTCATGGCCGGGCTTGTT
>DATHQQ010000632.1:0-2382 GCA_035482595.1 Verrucomicrobiia bacterium | reverse complement strand
ACGCATCGCAGCTTCGCATCTGAGGCGCGGCAGCCTGGCTAGACCCCGGCGCCGGACGAACTCCCACGGTAGGTATTGCGTAGAGGGAATAGCTCGCGGCTCGGCAGATCCGACCGGGTGGCGAGAGCGGCTTCAGGCCGCGGCCCCTCGCCGTCCCAGCCGGCGGAGGCACCGGTCGACCCATTGGGCCGTCAGCTTCTCCTGCACCCCGTTTTGACCGAGCCGGCGGCGCAGCGCCCCGAAATCGACGGCATCCAGCGGCTGATCCTGATTGAAGCAGGAGAAGACGATGGTCTCCTTGCCCGTCTCGGGATCGTGGTGGCGCTGGAGGCATTGGGCGCAGACCTCCTTCATCATGCATTGCATCGGTGAGTTGATGGAGCCGATGGCATGGTGGCGGGGCTTCAGCCAGGGCTTCAGCACCTCGTGGCGGGCGCGGGCGACGGCGGCCATCATGCCGTCGGAGCCGATGGCGATGATGCGGTCGACCTCCGACAGATCGATGGCCTTGGGGCCGAGCTCGCCCTGCTGATAGGCGGTCATGGCCCGGACGATATTGGCGGCGATCGCCTTGTCCTGCGGCCGGCCGGGGGTGAAGCCCGGGGCCTCGTCGGAGGCCCAGACCACGACATCGGCCGCGGCCTCGATCTCCGCCACCTTGTAGCGGTCCTGCAGGCGCTTGTAGCCGGCGAAGTAGAGCACGCGCGAGCCCGCGGCCTTGAAGGCGCGGCCGATGGAGAAGAGCACGGCATTGCCGAGGCCCCCGCCGGCGAGGAGCACCGTCTCGCCGGCCGGCGTCTCGGTGGGCGTGCCCGTGGGGCCCATGAGGATCACCGGCTCGCCCGGTTTCAGCAGCATGCAGAGATCCGAGGAGCCGCCCATCTCCAGCACGATGGTGCCCACCAGCCCGCTCTCCGGCTCGGTCCAGGCGCCGGTCAGGGCGAGGCCTTCCATGGCCAGCACCGTCCCCTCGACCCGATCCGCCAGCGTCTCGAAATTCTGCAGCCGGTAGAACTCGCCGGGATGGAAATTGCGTGCCGCCTGCGGCGCACGCACCACCACCTCGACGATGGTGGGGGTGAGGCGGTTGACCGCCACCACATGCGGGCGCAGGAGATGGTTCATGCGCCGGGTGAAGGCGGCCGGATCCTCGGACGAGGCGGATTGGGCGAGGCCGGCCAGGGCGCCCGCCACCACCGGCCAGCCCTGCTTCACCCCGCCCATGGCCTTCACCACATTGCCGGCGAAGCTCGGATGCAGATCGCCGAAGAAGCTGACGGCACGGCCGTCCTCGCGGATCTGGTGCAGCACATGGACATGGGCGGGCTTGGCGAGGCGCTCCGGGGTGACCGGCTCGCCGCTCAGATCGACGGCCGAGAAATACTGGCCGTCGAGGGCGAAATGCTCGGCGTCTTCGCGGGCCAGCACCGTATTGGGCCGCGTGCCCGCCGCCACCAGCACGGCGCGAGCCGGCAAAGTGGCAACGCTGCCGTCGGCGCGCTTCAGGCAGATCGCCGCGGCATGGCCTGCCTCGTCCACCTGGATCTCCGTCGGCGTCAGCCCCTCGGCGAAGCGGATGCCCTCCTGAAGGGCCTTTTCGACCTCCTCATGATTGAGGGTATAGCTCGGCGAATCGATCATACGCCGGCGATAGGCGATGGTGACGCCGCCCCACTCGTCCATGAGCGTCGTCAGCCGCGGCGGCTCGCATGCTGCCGCGGCCCGCACGCGCTCGGCGCGGATGGCCCTTGCATGGGCGATGAATTCCTCGGCGATCCGGCTTTCCACCGGCGTCCAGGCCGCGCGCACCACGGCCTCGCCGCGCTCGGCCGCCAGAGTCTCGAAGCGGCCGAGGAATTTCTCCACCTGACGTGGGTAATAGGCCAGCGCCTCGGTCGCCGTATCGATGGCAGTGAGCCCGCCGCCGATCACCACCGCCGGCAAGCGCAGCTGCAGATTGGCGATGGAGTCGGCCTTGGCCGCGCCGGTCAGCTGCAGGGCCATGAGGAAATCCGAGGCCATGCGCACGCCCGGGGCCAGCTGATGGGGCATGTCGAGGATGGTGGGCTTGCCCGCGCCGAGGCAGAGCGCCACATGGTCGAAGCCGAGCCCGAAGGCCTGCTCCAAGGTCAGCGTGCCGCCGAAGCGCACCCCGCCGAACATGGCGAAGCGCTGACGCCGCTCGATCAGCAGGCGGATGATCTTCAGGAAATTCTTGTCCCAGCGCACGGTGATGCCGTATTCGGCGACCCCGCCGAATCCCGCCATGGTGCGGTCGTCGAGATTCTCATGCAGCTCGCGGATGTCGCGGATCGGCTTGAAGACCGCCGGCACGCCTTCGGGCGTGCGGCCGGAGAACTGCGCCGGCAGCGGCTCGATCTT